>CAYJHT010000101.1:0-7148 GCA_964369615.1 uncultured Desulfovibrionaceae bacterium | reverse complement strand
TTTTGTTTTCTCTGAAAGGCTTGTGGGGGGAAACTTTTTTTGGAAAAAAAAAGTTTCCCCCCACAGCTCTGCTCTCTGTAGCCCTAAGGCTCGTTCCTCGCCTAAGGGCTATGCCTTCGGCACCCTTCGGGCAGGTCCCCCCTTCAAAAAAACCACCTGTTTAGATAGACAATCGGCTCTTTCGAATGGGAAATTCAAAAAAGCATTTGAGGTAAAATCGCAAAGCGAGTTAGCTTTCAAAATTACACCTTTCGTGTTTATAAGGTGCTGATGCTTTTTTTAGCCTGTGCAAGAATACTTGTATTCCTATAAGAAAGCGTGTATAGAGCTTTTGTTGTTTCTTTGAAGGAGGTGCTCTATGGCATTGCCTATCGCGGCACCATCGTGCGTATTGCCTGCTACGGTGGCTGAAAATGCGACTTTCTTGGCGCATCGTGTAGAGGAGGTGGGCTTGTGTTTTTTTGAGACAAAAGCTTGCCTTGAATATACGCGAGAGGATCTTCCTTTGGAACTTGCAGCTTTGCCTTTGCGATATCATGTCCATCTGCCTGTGGATTTACCATGGCACAAGGGGGGGGCTGTTGCTGCAGGCAAGGCGCTTGCACTTTTAGAGAAAATTGTTTTTTTAAAGCCAAGGTATGCGGTTTTGCATCCGCCCAAGGCGTCATCTGAGCGACAAGAGGTGCTTTTGCGCGCTTTTGCAAAAGTGTGGTTCGCTGCAAGTAGGGTTGGGGTACTTTTAGAAAATCTTGATCATGCGCCCTTGTTCGATCTTCCGCCGGACTTGTTTGTAGAGCAAGAAAAAAAGACAAAGAATAAGAAATGTATATTTGGGCTGTGCTTAGATGTCGGGCATATGTTGTCATTTGGGCACGAAGAAATCCTACATTATCCATACATACTCAAGGCAGCCAAACTGCTCCATTGGAGTGCACCGGGAATGCGGGATGAACATTTGCCATTAAGTTCGTTAACTGAAGAACAGTGTATAAAGATTCGCGCGATTGTGCCTCTTTTGCCACGACAGACAACACATATGCTTGAGATTTTCCATTGGGACGGTATAAAAAGTTCATGGCCAATACTACACAACTTTCTGGAGGCATAGCTCATGAAGCATTCCGGCAAAGCAACACAAAGGTTGAAAACATGGCTTACAACACTCAATAAAGAAGACCGCTGGTGCGTTCTTATCACTGCCGACCCCGATGCTCTTGCTTCTGCTATGGCATTCAAACGTATCCTTGCACATAAAGCGCAAGAAGTCATTATCGCAAGCACTAATGAGGTCACACGACCGGACAATCTCGCGATGTTGCGATACTTGCGCATTCCCCTTGTACGCTGGGAGGCTGAGATGCAGTCTCAATTTCAAAAGTTTGCCATAGTCGACTCGCAGCCACATCATCACCCCCTCTTTGCTCCACTCACATTTTCCGCAATTATTGACCATCACCCCTTGCCCGCTGACAAATGCCACCTTGCTGACTTTGTTGATATCCGCCCTGAAATAGGCGCAACAGCAACGATGTTTACAAGATACCTACAAAACCTTGCTATCAAACCAAGTAAACTGCTGTCAACTGCCCTTCTCTATGGCATCCGCACAGATACAGCCGCTTTTGAGCGTGCCGGCGGTGAAATAGACCTGCGTGCGTATCAATGGCTCTCAAAACACGCAAATACGACCCTTTTGCGCCGCATCTTGCGCAGTGAGTACCTTATGGAATGGCTTCCGCTCTTCAGTCATGCTTTTCGCTCATTGCAAACATGCAGTACAGGGGCACACGCACATGTGGGTAAGGTCAGCTCACCGGACCTCCTTGTCGCAATAGCAGACTTCTTTACACGCGTCCACGGCCTGCGCTGGGTGGCAGTCAGCGGCGTACATGCCGACAATGCCATAGTCATTTTCCGTGGCGATGGCAGTCGTCATCTTGGCAATTTTGCCGCATTGCATTTTGGAAAAGACGGTTCCGCCGGTGGCCATAAAAATATGGCACGTGCAGAAATCCCCCTTACAGCCATTGCAGCACAAAAAGTACAAACATATATTCACGCAAAGCTCATGAAGAAAAAGAAGAAAGACTGTGTGAGTCAGAGCTAATACCTTGTAAAGCTAGAAGGTATTTTTGAAAGGGCTTTTGGGAAACGTTTTTTCTTGAGGCAAAAACTTAAAAAAAAAGAAAAAAGCCCTCCCCCAAATCCCTTTCAAAAAAATAAATAGGAATGATGCAGGGGGGAAAGATGAGTGAACAGTCAATTTCAAGCAAAGCATTCTTAAGAGAAATAAAAGGATAGTTAAGATGAAAAAAGCCCTTATTGCGGGTATTTCTGGACAAGACGGTGCGTATCTTGCACAGCTTCTTTTGGAAAAGGGCTATGAGGTGTATGGAATGTATCGTCGCAGTAGTACACAAGAAAATACTGCACTACGCTTAGAATATCTGGGAATAGAAGATAAGGTAGAATTTTTGGATGGCGACGTGCTTGACCTGTCAAATTGCGCAAATGTCATGTTGCAGGTGCAGCCGGATGAGATTTATAATCTTGCTGCCCAATCATTTGTGAAGACCTCATGGGTACAGCCACAATTTACTGCACAGGTGACGGCTATCGGCGCATTGAATATGTTGGAAGCTATGCGCTTTCATGCGCCCAATGCGCGTTTTTATCAGGCTTCTACGTCAGAAATGTTTGGCCTTGTACAAGAATCCATTCAGAGCGAAAAAACACCCTTTTATCCGCGCTCTCCTTATGGCGTATCAAAGGTCTTTGCACACTGGATGACAATTAACTACAGAGAAAGTTATAATCTTTTTGCCTGCTCCGGCATTTTATTTAACCATGAATCGCCCGTGCGCGGTGTGGAATTTGTGACACGCAAGGTGACAATGGCAGTGGCACGTATCAAAGCAGGACTGCAAAAAGAATTACGCCTCGGCAACATTGACGCAAAACGAGATTGGGGACACGCGCGCGACTATGTAAGGGCAATGTGGCTTATGCTGCAACAAGAATGCCCCGATGACTTTGTTATTGGGACGGGACGAACGACCTCCGTACGCGATATGTGCAAGATTGCCTTTGCGCACGTAGGCCTGAATTATGAAGATTATGTCGTCATTGACAGACAATTTTTCCGCCCCGCAGAAGTAGAACTGCTCATAAGCAATCCCGCAAAAGCCAAGGAAAAATTGGGTTGGGAGGCAACAACAACACTAGAAGACATGATATGCGAAATGGTGGACGCTGACATAAAAAGGCTTCAAGGACAGCATACCTCATGAAAAAAGCTCTTATCACAGGCATTACAGGTCAAGATGGCGCCTACTTGGCACAGTTGCTCTTGAAAAAGGGCTATATTGTGCATGGCGTACATAGGCCAAGAACCGCCCTGCAAGACGCACACTTTCGCCTGCAATGGCTTAGTATAGCAGATAAAATAATATTTCATCACGGTGACATGTTAGATAGTGCATTTTGCAATGCCGTGGTAGAAGAGGTGCAACCGGATGAAGTCTATAATCTGGCAGCACAGTCATTCGTACAACTTTCATGGCAAGATCCGCAAACAACAGCCATGATAACAGGCATAGGTGTGCTCAATATTCTCGAAGCCGTGCGCGTATATGCACCACGAGCACGCTATTTTCAAGCGGCATCGTCAGAAATATTCGGGCGTATCCACGAACCCATCCAAAGCGAAACATCCCCGCGTCAACCGCGTTCTCCGTATGGCGTTTCCAAACTCTTTGCGCACCTAGCAACAATCAATTATCGCGAAAATCACGGAATGTACGCGTGTTCCGGCATTTTATTTAACCATGAGTCCCCCTTGCGCGGCGAAGAATTTGTCACCAGAAAAGTGACAAAGGCAGTGGCACACATAAAAGCCGGATTGCAAGATGTATTGCGCCTTGGCAATATTGACACAGAACGCGATTGGGGACACGCACAAGATTTTGTAGAAGCCATGTGGCTTATGCTCCAACAAGGCGCTCCCGACGACTTCGTCATAGGAACAGGCATGACAACATCCGTGCGCGATATGTGTAAAATTGCCTTTTCTCATGTGGCCTTAAATTATGAAGATTATGTCGTTATCGACAAAGAATTTTTCCGCCCCGCAGAAGTGGACTTTCTCGTATGCAATCCTTCTAAGGCGCGAGAGAAACTTGGCTGGCAATCGACAACACAACTAGAGCAAATGATTTGTGAAATGGTGGACGCGGACATTGCACGCCTCTCGCCCTGATTGTTTTTGTTTTTATAATAGATACTTATATAATTTTGCCCCTTAAAACCTTAAAACACCTTTGCACTTATAAAAAGCTGTGATATCCCTTACCTATGAGCAACGAATACATAATACTCACACCCGCCGCCACACTGCGCTGGACTGATGCAAACGAAGAAAACACGCACAAAGAGTGGGAGGAACGATGGTTCCTACTCGGTGCGCAAAAAATATCGCAACAGGACATGCGGAAGACGGCGAAAATAGATACACAGCATGCCGCAATCATTCTTTTCTGGGAAAATATAGCCGCCGCATGCATCACTTCCTTGTGCCATATAAGCAATCCCGACGCAGAGCAAGAAGATGATCTGCATGGCCTTGCGCACATACCATTGCCGGATGAAGCGCAGCACTGGCTACAAATAGCACCGCCCATGCCCGGAGGAGAATATCTCTCACTGCAAATGCTCAAAACATTATGGGCAAAACTCCTCACATGGTGCACAGAGACCATCAAGAAAAAAAAGACCATATCCCTCTTCCTGCAAGAATACGCCCCCAAATGGCAACAGGTCGGGCGCGTCTTCTTCCACCTCGCAGAAAATAAAATGGACGCAGAACGACCATTTGCTTTTATGTCCACCTTTACCGTAGGGCTCAATGAAAAAGGTCAGCCTCGGCATATGCCCCTTGCACGCGCGCTCCAACAATCCGCACAACAAAAAGACATTGACGCGCTCGTAAAACTCCTCGCCCCCGTACACAATGCCTCTCTCAAATTGCCTTGGCTCATGCCCATGCTGCACGACGGAAGCATCTATAAAGCCGTCCCCTTAAGCCCAAAACAAGCCTACGAATTTCTAAACTCTATTCCGCTTATGGAAGAGAGTGGCCTTGGGGTGCGCATGCCGGATTGGTGGAAAAAGCGCCCAAAAGCCGTCGTAAAAGCCACAGTTGATATTCAAGAACGCTCCGCACTCGGCGCACACGCACTCCTTGACATGGATATCGCACTCGCACTCGGTGACGAAAAACTCACCGAAAAAGAAATGAATGAACTCATAAACTTAAGTGTTTCCGGCGGCGCAGGACTCGTCCTTTTCAAAAATACATGGGTCGAAGTCGATGCCAATAAATTACAACAAGCCCTCGACCATTGGCACAATGTCAAAGCACATGTCAAAGACGGGAATATGAACTTTCTTCAAGGTATGCGCCTGCTTGCAGGCATGCCGCAACTTGACAGCGACGACAGCCACGACGTAGACGACGCACTCATACGCACATGGTCACACGTCAACGCAGGCCCCGAACTTGAAAAATTTCTCTCCTTTACGCGACAAGAACACCAAGAACTCACAGCCCAAGACACAAAGCACATAGAAGGACTCACAGCCACCTTGCGCCCCTACCAACTCAAAGGCCTTAACTGGCTGCATTTTCTCGGACAACTCCAACTCGGCGCATGCCTCGCTGATGATATGGGACTTGGCAAAACACTGCAAATACTCGCCCTTCTCTTGCTAGAAAAACACGTGACGCAAAAAGGAAAGAAAAACAAAAAAAACAGAGCCACACTGCTCATCGTTCCCGCCTCCCTCCTTGGCAACTGGCAAGCAGAAATACACACACACGCTCCCTCAATAACAACACTTATCCTGCACCCTTCCGCGCCGGACATCAAAAAATATACGCACGAGTACATAGAAAACAAGAGCGCACACATCGACCTTATCATCACCACCTATGCCATGTGCCAACGCTTAACATGGCTGCAAGAAATGCAATGGCAACGCGTCATCGCAGACGAAGCACAAGCCATCAAAAATCCACAAACACGACAAAGTAAGGCCGTGCGCGCACTTAAAGCGCACACCCGCATCGCCCTCACCGGCACCCCCATCGAAAATAGTCTCAACGATTTATGGGCACTTTTCGACTTTCTCAATCCCGGACTGCTCGGCAACGCACAAGACTTCGCAAAGCGCATGAAGCACATGAACTCGCACGCCGAACGCTTCGCACCTTTAAGAAGACTCGTCGCCCCCTATATCCTACGGCGTATGAAAACGGACAAAAGCATCATTCAAGACCTGCCCGACAAGACAGAAGTCCCTCTTTTTTGTCACCTCACAAAGGAACAAGCACGCCTTTATACAGGTGTCACCGCCCAATTAAAAACAGCGCTTGAATCGCTCAGCTCTGCACCGGAAGACCGCATGAAACGCCGCGGTGTCATTTTGCAAAGCCTCATACTCCTAAAACAAATATGTAATCACCCGCACCAAGCAGGCGGCCATGCCACAAAGGATGACACATACGACCTAAAGCTCTCAGGCAAATTCCAAAGGGTCGCAGAACTCTGTACAGATATCGCCGCACGACAGGAACGTGTACTCATCTTTACGCAATTTAAAGAAATTATTCCGCACCTTGCACGCATGCTTGAGCAATGCTTCGGACGCAGTGGCCTCATCTTGCACGGCGCCGTGCCCGTCAAAAAAAGACAAGAACTCGTCAAAGCATTTCAAGAAGCCGACGGCCCCCCATTCTTCGTCCTCTCCCTCAAAGCAGGTGGCACAGGCCTCACCCTCACAGCCGCAAGTCATGTCATCCATGTTGACAGATGGTGGAACCCGGCAGTCGAAGACCAAGCCACCGACAGAGCCTACAGAATCGGACAAAAAAGCAATGTTCTCGTCCATAAATGCGTCACACGCGGCACACTGGAAGAAAAAATCGACCGCCTCCTTGAAGAAAAAAAGCAACTCTCAGACGAAGTGCTTGGAAAAAATTCAGAGCTCGACATTACATCCTTCGATGACAAAGCTCTCCTTGATTTTGTACGCTTAGACATAACACAATGTGAGTAGTTTGTTTTTTTGTAAGTTTATTTTGTTTTTTC
>CAYJHT010000100.1:0-7160 GCA_964369615.1 uncultured Desulfovibrionaceae bacterium | reverse complement strand
CTATACAAGGGGGTTTGGGGGAAAACTTTTTTTTCCTAAAAAAAGTTTTCCCCCACATGCCTTTTAATTATCGTATATTCAGATATTAAGATATTAAGATAGTTTTGCCAAGATTGTGCGTAACTGTGTCGCATGCTCTGTGAGGGAACGTACGGCGTGGGCTGAGTGTTCCATGCCATTTGCAATTTCATCTGAGATTTTACTTACATCTGACGCAGCAGTGCCAATCTCTTCTGAGGAGGCGGATTGTTCTTCTGCGGCTGTGGCAATGCCTGTTATAAGCTGCGCATTTTTTTGCGCAAGACTATGAATTTCTGTGAGCGCTTCACCAGAGGTGTTTGCAAGCTGTGTAGCCTCGGCAATGATTTTTGTAGCCTTATCAAATTGTTCTATGTTTGATGTTGTCGAATGTTGAATGCCTGTAATGCTTGCGCCGACTTCAGTTGTGGCACTCATGGTTTTTTCTGCAAGCTTTCGTACTTCATCGGCTACGACGGCAAAGCCGCGACCGGCTTCACCAGCACGAGCGGCCTCAATGGCTGCATTGAGCGCCAATAAATTTGTCTGGTCAGCAATGTCGGAAATGACACTCATAACACTGCCAATCGATTCGGCTTGAGTGCCAAGAACCTTTATATTCTCTGCAAGTCCTTGAGAAACGGCGTTGACATCGTCCATTGCCTTAACAACGCTTTTGACGAGTTTTGCGCCTTTATTGGCTTTGTTTTGCGTTTCTCCGGCTTGGACACGTGCTTCTTCTGCGCTTCGTGCCACTTCAAGCACGGTGGCATTCATTTCTTCAATAGCTACGGAGCTGCCTGCCACGCGCTGGTTCTGTATCATGGTACCTTTGAGGACTTGTTCTACTTGTGCGGATAATTGTTCTGCGGCTGAGGCAACACTATTGGCAATGCTTGTGGCCTCGTGCGCTACGTCTAAGATTTTTATTTGTTGTGATTTCAGCACCGTAATATCGGTCATAAGCTGTACCATTGCTACAACTTCGCCGGATTTATTCAGCACGGGCAAGGCTGTATAGGTCATATGTATGGTCTTCCCTAAAGGGTGCGCTATAGTTTCGCCAGACGCAGGCCGACGCGTTTGATAGGCTTTTTGCAAGGCGTCAGCAGGCGTTGCGTCGTCTTCCATAGCAAACAGTTCACGACATTTTTTGCCTTCATAGGTTGCCCCTGCCATTTCTTGCGCAACTTTATTCATATATGTGACAGTTAAATCGTCGTTGAGTACGATCATGGGCGAAGGAAGGTTGTCAAGCACAGCACGGAAGCGATCAAGCAGAACATTTGTTCCATCTACAAGACTTGCAAAGTCTCCCGTAAATTGGGAAGAATCCGCTGTGGCAGTGACGCCTCCTTTTTGCATTTTTATATCAAGGTCTTGATATTCATTAACAATACGCTTTAACTCCAAAGGGATACTGCGCAAGGCGTCGGCTAATTCCCCGATTTCGTCTTGGCGTTGCACTTGGAGAGTGCCGTCAAGATTACCTGCGGCAACGCCCTTGGCAAAGACGACGCCCTTTGAAAGAGCATTGATGATGGGACGGACAATGAGGTAGGCTACAATTAGCCCAAGGATACATGCCACAACGACCATGATGATGCTTGTATTGCGCATGGTGAGAAGGTCGCTCAAGATATCGTCGCGAGCGACTGTAACTACTACAGTCATCTTTGTTTTTGGCTCTGTCTTATAGTAGTAAAAAATTTCATTTCCAGCATCATCGATAATTTCTGTAAAGCTTTCCGTAGCAGACTGCGCCCATTTTTTGTGTTGGGGCGTCATGGGGAGATTGTCTTTAAAGAGCCAATTTTCATTTTTTGCAACAACAACTTGGCCTTTCTCGTCAATGATATATATAAAACCTCGTTCCCCTATATCTACAGGAAAAACAGCTTTTTTCAATTCATCTACGACAATCGTACCACGTAACACCCCTATCACTTTGCCGTTGCGCTTGATTGGGGACGTTGCCACAACAACTGGAGCATTTTGCAAGCGGCTTATAAAGACAGGCGTGAGGATATTTTGTCCGCGTGCTGCCAGTCGGATATAGTCTCTATCGCCGAACATGCCCCCAATGGCGGCGCGTTCAAGGTCTGAGCTTGCAAGGGTTTTGCCTTCTAAGTCAAAGAGTGTGATATATGAGAAGGCAGGATAGGCGATATTGAGTGTTTGTAAGTAGGCGCTAATTTTGTGAGCTTCATCAAGATTGTTTACGTCTTTTTTATAAAAATCTTTGATATTTTCAATTGTTGCCATATAGGCGACGCTGCTACACACGCGATTGCCCATGGCATCAATCGCGCGTACAAGCGCGGAGGCTTCACCTTCCATAGCCACTGCCACGGCTTCATGCAACTCCTCGCTTGCGGTGTTATAAGACAGATAGTTGCTGACGCTGATAAGCATCGTCAAGAGCAAAAAAATGGGAATCTGAATTTTTGCTTGTAATTTCATCTGTAACATACCTCATTACTCTGTGTGGGTTCGTAGTGAGAGAAAACAGCAGAAACAACAAGATCTTTTAGGAACTACATCGAATGTTTCAAAGGGAGACTTTTCTGCCATATCACCTTTATACGTCTTCGTCACAAGACGAAGGGCATGTCTGGTTATACACAATTTATCGTAGAATAAAAGTAAAAGTTTAGGGGCTTCGTTTGAAGGTGCTTGTAGAAAAAAAACTTGCAAACCATGTTTTTTCTGCTAATATCAAGGGGATTGCATGTAAAAAACATACTGTTTGCGATGAAAGATGCATTTTTACCATTCAAATATTGAGGAGTGTTCTATGACAGTACATATGATTTGGGGACTTATCGGTTTTAATTTGGCTTTACTCTTTGTGTGGGTTTACCACATGTTACGCACGCGTGGATTTCAATTTTTTTGGGCGCATCCTTTGGTTGCTGCCGTCATCGTGCTTATCACGCTTGCTGTGCTTGAAAGTCTTTTTTCGGACATGGCTGCGGCAGAAGTACGCCTTGATTGGAATTTGACCCTTTGGCTTGGCCTTCCCTTGGCACTCTTGGGCATGGCCTTTTTTTATCGTGCTATCACCATGAAAAAACACAATGACGCGAAAAAGGTATAAGCAAATCATATAATACATAAACGAGGGTGTCGCTGCCGGCATTCCTCGTTTTTTGTATTCTTGTGAAATTCTACTTGACGAAAGTCCTCTCAGTATTCAAGATATAGTATACGAATAAGAGGTTATTATGCAACGATTAGTGAAGAGTTCTTTAGGACAAGAAGCTACACAGCTTTTACGAAAAATGCTCTTAAATGGTCACTTTGAGCATGGACAGCGCCTTGTTGAGGATCGCATTGCCAGCGAGCTTGGCATAAGTCGTACACCATTGCGTGAAGCATTGCACCGCCTTGCGCAAGAAGGACTGCTTGAAAAGCGTCCTACAGGCGGATATATTCTGCGCCATCTTGAGCGCACAGAAATTGAAGACGCCATAGCCATACGCGCCATGCTTGAGTCCTATGCCACCACTCTTGCGACAGGGCGTTGCACAGAAGCGCAAAAGACAGCTTTACAAGAGAATTTAACCGCCTTCAAAACAGCTTGCGAGGCTGATGACATTCCGGCTCTTGTGGAACTTAACGAAGCTTTCCATGCTCTTTTGCGAGAATGTGCGGCCTCTCCTCTCCTTATACAATTGCTTCTTGAGCTGGACGGAGTCACAGAGCGCATGCTACGCCCTATTATTTCATTGCAGGACGCTGAATGGACTTACGCAGACCATGTGCAAATCGTTGATTATATCATGCAAGGCAACGCAATAGCTGCCACAGAGGCTATGCGTATACACATCATGCACGGAAAGAATACTCTTTTGACACAATTGGATAATGAGCAATTGGATAATGAGCAAAAAGAATAAGTACTCTTTATGATAATGGCATTTTGATTGGTTGAACCATTCTCGAAAGTGCTCGCCAAATATCTAGGGGATGTTTCTAAATAAAGGTATTTTTTTGAAGGGGTTTTGGGGGAAAAAGCTTTCCCCCAAAACCCTTTCAAAAAACCGAAATGAGTATGCTGTGAATACGGCGTTTGATACACTTGGCAAGCGTGCTCAATTCTTGTATGCTCTTAGCGAGTAAGGCATAATAGGAGGTGTATTATGAAGGTACAATTCTTAGGTGCGGCGCAAACTGTCACAGGTTCGTGTTATATGATAGAGGCTGCAGGGGCACGATTTACGGTGGATTGCGGCATGCACCAAGGCAACAAGGCCATCGAAGCGCGCAATTTCAGCACTTCAATATATCGTCCCGCAGATATTGACTTTATCCTTATGACACATGCCCACATTGACCATTCAGGACTTGTGCCACGTATGGTACGAGAAGGCTTCAAAAAGCCTGTCTACTGCACTGAACCTACGCGGGATTTCCTGAACATCATGTTGCTCGACAGCGCCCATATACAGGAAACTGAAGCGCGATTACGGGCAGAAAAATATAAAAGGCGCGGCAGAAAAAAAGCACCGCCCGTTCTCTATACCATTGCCAATGCTGAAAAAACTCTCCCTTTATTGCAGGTAGTGGAATATAAAAAAACATTTGAACCTCATCCCGGTATTCGTGTCACATATTATGACGCAGGTCATATTCTTGGTTCTGCCTTTATTCACGTGGAAGCAGAAGAAGACGGTGTCACAACAAGTGTCATTTTCTCTGGCGATTTAGGTCGTCCGGAGGCTCTTATTGTTCGCGACCCTGAGCCCTCTTTTGCTGCGGACTATATTTTTTTAGAATCCACCTATGGTGACCGTAATCACAATGCGAGCGTAAGCGCTACAGACGAACTGGCAGAAGCGATTCAGTATAGCTATAGTCGCGGCGAAAAGGTTATTATTCCGGCCTTTGCGGTGGAGCGTACGCAAGAGCTGCTTTATTGCTTGCACCAATTGGCAAAGGAAGGCAGGCTCCCTGCTGATATGCCCATCTATGTAGACAGCCCCCTCGCTATCCGCGCAACGCAAGTTTTTTCACAACACTCCGACCTTTTTGATGACGACGCAAAAGCACTTCTTGCCAAGGGAGAAGACCCCTTTGCCTTGCCGAATTTGCACTTTAGTATGGCTGTGGAAGAGTCGCGCGCGCTCAACGAGGGTGTTGGCTCTGCCATTATTGTATCAGCCAGCGGCATGTGCAATGCAGGGCGCATTCGTCATCATTTACGCCATAACTTATGGAAACCCGGCGCAAGTATTGTCTTTGTGGGCTATCAGGGCGTGGGGACGCCCGGGCGCCGTATTGTAGAAAAGGCGCAGCATATTTCACTCTTTGGCGATGATGTCCCTGTTGCCGCGCGTATTTTTACCATCGGCGGCTTTTCTGCACACGCAGGACAAAGCCAGCTCATAGACTGGCTCAAAACCGCCATGACAGCGGACACGCGCATCGTTTTGACCCACGGCGAGGAGAAGGCACAAACTGTGCTTGCAAAACTTATAGAAGACACCTATGGTGCCACGGTGCTTGTGCCGGAATATTTGGAAGAGCTCTTACTCACAAAGAGCCAAGCGCCACAGCGCCTTATGCACAGCAAGGAGGCACAGCCTCGCGTAGATTGGGCATTCTTGACACAAGATATGGAAGCAAAGTTGCACATACTGAAAGAAAAGTTGCACACCGTCCATGAACATTCATGGGTGGAGCAAGCAGAGCTTCGCGATCGTATGGAAAGCTTTACTTATGAACTTACAAAATTGATTTCGAGGATGTAATGCGCATTATTGCAGGACTTCTTGGTGGGCGTACTCTCAAAACCGTCGAGGGGCCGGGCTATCGCCCTGCTATGTCACGGGTACGCGAAGCGCTTTTTTCTATGTTAGAATCGCGCGGCGTCGTATGGTCTGGCTGCCGCGTCCTTGACGCTTTTGCCGGCAGTGGTTCCCTCGCTTTTGAGAGTCTCAGCCGCGGCGCACCGCAAGCGCTTCTTGTGGAAAATGCCAAGGAGGCCATACGTTGCTTGCAAAAAAACGCGCAAACACTCAAGCTCGATGCCGACCGCGTGCGCATTGTCCATGATGATGTGCTCAAGTTTTTGAAAATCCGTGCCTCACAGTGTTTCGATGTGGTCTTCATTGACCCCCCTTATGGCAAAAACTTACTGGCGCCCACCTTGCAAAATCTTTTGCGTCAAGGCTGGGTGAAGGAAGATGCCCTTGTGAGCGCAGAGGTGGAAGCCTCGCTTCCCTATGACGCAAGCGCAGCTCACCCGCGCCTTGAGCTTTTGACAGAACGCACCTTTGGACAAACAAGGATCGTCATATGGAAAGTAAAACCGAACGAATAGCCATCTATCCCGGAACATTTGACCCAATTACGAATGGGCATGTGAGTCTTATTCGTCGTGGATGTGAGATTTTTGATACGGTGGTGGTAGCTGTCGCAGATAATACACCCAAGGCACCACTTTTTAGCCATGAAGAAAGGGTCGCTATGGCGACTGAAGCCATAGCCGATGTACCCGGCGCCAGAGTTGAACCCTTCACCGGCTTACTTGTGGACTATGTGGCTCAGCGCGGCGCGCGTGCTATTATGCGTGGCCTTCGCGCTGTGTCGGATTTTGAATTTGAGTTCCAGCTTGCTCTTATGAATCGTAAATTGCGCCGTGATATTCAAACCATCTTCCTCATGACAGACTACCAATGGCTTTATATCAGTTCAACGATTATTAAGGCCGCCGCAAGCCACGGCGGCGATGTAGATGGTCTTGTGCCTGATAATGTTTTTAAAGCCTTACAAGAAAAATATGCGACAGGACAAGTACGCCAAGGAACGCCATGCCTTGCGGCGTCTGCCGGAGGTTTTAAGATTTGACGCAAAAAATCCTGCCCGTGATATGTCTTGCCGGCCCCACAGGGGCAGGCAAGACAGAGGCGGCTCTTGCTCTTGCTACAACGGCTCTGGCACACTGTGAGGGCGGCGAAGTCATCAATACAGACTCGCGCCAAGTCTATCGCGATTTTCCGTGCATTACCGCACAGCCAAGCGCTGACGAGCAAGCTCTTTGTCCGCATCATTTGTATGGCATCCTTTCCACGGAACAAAAGCTCTCAGCAGGGCGTTGGGCTGAGCGCGCCGTAGCCTGTGCGCAGGCTGTAAGC
>CAYJHT010000099.1:0-7185 GCA_964369615.1 uncultured Desulfovibrionaceae bacterium | reverse complement strand
GAGCAGAGCTGTGGGGGGAAACTTTTTTTTCCCAAAAAAAGTTTCCCCCCACAAGTCTTTCAAAAGAAATAGTCTTTTAGAGAAAGCAAGTTCTTAGTGACAGGAGGCGCAGTTGCCACCATGGCAGCCCGCACATTTACTGCTACCGGAAGAGGGCGGGGTGTAGGCGGCGCTGTCTGCGTTTGCTCCGTGGTGTACACAGGCGCGTGACATGAGTTTGTGGCATGTTGCGCTGTTACAATGAGGGCATGAGGGTATATCATCTCCAAACACGAGTTCTTCAAATTCTTTGTGACAGGTGTCACAGTAATATTCATAGATGGGCATATTTACTCCGCGTCACCTTTTTTCGGGTGCGTTTGTGCAAAGTCGCATTCTTCAAGTCCAAGTTCTGCCACATTTTCAAAAAGGTAGTAATCAACAAGTTGGCACAAGATATGACCTGCGGCGATGTGTACTTCTTGTATGAGTGGTGTATGTGTATGTGGGACGCTCAGAAGAAGGTCAGATACGGACTCCATATCTCCGCCTCCTTCGCCTGTGAGGCCGACGGTTATAAGGCCGCGCGCTTGAGCTTCGCGAAAAGCTAAAACGATATTTGGGCTATTGCCGGACGTTGATATGCCAAGCAGGATATCCCCTTTGTTTCCAAGCGCTTGTACTTGTTTTATAAAGATATTTTCAAAACCAAAGTCATTGCCTATAGCTGTGAGGGCGGATGTGTCTGTTGTTAAGGCTATAGCTGGCAGTGGTGGTCTGTCGATTAAAAATCGATTGACAAATTCGCCGGCGAGGTGTTGTGCGTCTGCGGCGCTGCCGCCATTGCCACACAATAGAATTTTATTTCCTCGTGCCAGAGCCAGCGCCATCATACGCGCTGCCTCTATAAGCGTGTGCATTTCTTTGGCGAAAAAAACTTGGCGCAATTGCACCCCTTGCCATGCATAGTTCCCAATGATTTGTGCGGGAGAAAAAGGCTCTTTTTTGTTTATATTTTCAGTAATATGTTCTAGATTTTCGCCTGAATTTCCCTGTGATGCTAAAGTCACCTTATGCGCTCCCTGTAATAATGCTCCTAAAATGCTCTTGCCATTGCACACAAGAGTGCGCCTCCGCACGAATATACGATAAAGAATACATACTGACAAGTAGATAAATACACAAAACAAAGAATATAATACGCTGTAATGATACTGTATTATGAAAATACATAAAAATATTGTAAGTGAGAAGCATTTATACTATCCTTCCACACATGAAAAATCTTTGTCAACACATCCTTCTTGTGGCAAAGGGACGCAATGCAAGTGCGAAGCGCCTGGCCGATGATATTGTTGCGTGGTTAGGCACGCGGAACTGTCGCGTTTCGCTTATGGAAAATACGAGCAATGCGCAAAAGCTTTTGCAAGATTTCAGCCATTCCGATGTAGATATTGTCCTTATTCTTGGCGGCGACGGTACTATGCTGAGCGTTGCGCGTGCCTTTGTGCAAAGGCCTGTCCCTTTAACGGCGCTGAATCTTGGTAAGGTCGGTTTCTTGGCTGAGCTTAAAGAACAGACATGGGCGCAAGATTTAGAAAATCTCTTGAAAGGTGCCTATAGTGTTGTGAAACGTATGGCGTTAGGGTGGCGTATTATCCGCAAGGGGCGTATCGCGTATGAAGGACATGCGGTTAACGATGTTGTTGTCAGTAGGGGCGCTTTATCGCGCGTTATTACGCTTGATGTGAGTGTTGATGCGGAAAGTATCAGTCGAGTCCGCGCTGACGGTATCATATTTTCTTCTCCTGTAGGCACGACAGGCTATGCTGTATCAGCGGGGGGGCCTCTCGTACATCCTTCCCATAAGGCTCTTTTGATAACTGCCATTTGTCCATATCTTTGCAATTTTCCATCTATGGTCTTGCCACCTTCCATGCCTGTCCGTGTGACCTTGTATCAGTGCTCTATTGAGACATTTGCCACCATTGACGGACAAGAAAATTATCTCTTGGAAGCCAAAGATATTGTAGAAGTTTTTTGTGTGCCAGACGCAGTTCATTTTGCAAGACTCAAAGAAGATAGATATTTTACGCCATTACGCGAAAGAGGCTTCATTCAAAGTTTGGAATAACACCGTACATGAGGTAGCTATGAAAACACTCCCACACTTTGCCAATAATCACGAAGTACGCCTTGGTCAAAATGTTGTCTTTGACGCGTGGTTTTATAACTTTATGATCGAAAATAATTTCGCGCATCATATGAACCCACAACTCATTGCATCGTCGGAACAAATCGCCTTCATGGTGGCCTTGGACGAAAACGAAGTCTATATTCCTTGTTCCGATGAAATATTTGCACAGCTCATGCAAAGTCATGTACGCGGCGCCACATGCCCGCCGGCATTGCGTGCCAATTATTGCCGTGCATGGCGCATTGTTATGCGCCTTGTACGCAGCTTTGAACCCCGTAAAGAGGAAAGACGGCGCATTATTGCCTTTTGTCGTCAACGCTTTCGTCACTTTATCAAAGCACCCGTCCAAACACCGCACAGGCTCATGAAACGCATGACCTCCCTTGTCGCTGCGCAAACAGGCATAGAGGATCCTTGGTTGCAAAGACGCCGCGAGGCCAATAAAGCAGCCCATGAACTTTTCACTTCCCCTGAACTACAAAAAGCGCTTTACGCAAAACCAAAACAGTGCTTGTGCGATACTCTTACAAGTATACGCGCTCACCTTGATACATGCGAACTTGCCCGATTACTCTATATTTCTGCCGCCTCGCGAGAATTGGTAGAAAATACTCCCTCGCCGCAACAATGGGAAACGCTCCTCGAAAACGCCACTGCGCATCCGCTTATGACACTCTTGGGTACTGAAAAAGACGGCTCCAAAACCATTCTTTTCTTGCCGGATACCATAGGTGGATTTATTTTTGATATCGTACTCTTGCGACGACTTGCCTGCATGGGACATAGGGTGATTGTCGCGGTAAAAAGTGGTTTTTATTTTTATTGTCCAACCATTGCCGATATGGAAGATGACCCGATTCTTGAGGAAAGTTTGGGCGATGCTGCTGTTATTCATGATACGCGTATCAGCAAAAATGAATTGTTACGCGTGCTTCGTGAGTCGCGCATTGTTATTATTCACGATGGCACGCGTGAACGCCTCAACCTTTACCGCACAAATGTGACCTTTGCAAGAGCATGGAAGGAAGCTGATATTATTCTCTCAAAGGGCATACGAAATGCTGAACTACTCGTCAATTCAAGCCAATCCTTCACCCGCGATGCTGTAAGTTATTGGTGCGACGAAGACGGACATTATCACATAAAAGCAAAAACACGACCGGCCTTCGTCAAAAAAATAAGCCATGCAACTATCACAGAAAGGGCAGAAAAGATAATAAGTCACATGCGTGAGGCACATAAAGCCGGTAAAACAGTCATGTTCTACAGCTGCATTATTGGCAGTATCCCCGGGCAAGAATCCACAGCCATTGCCCTTGTGCGCTGCTTTGTCGATGCGTTACGTGCCAAGCTTGACGACACATACATCATCAATCCCGCAGAACAATCTGCCGACAATATGGACGGCGATGACCTTATGTATATGTGGGAGAAGGTGCAACGAAGCGGCTATATTCATGTATGGCGTTTTCAAACAGTGCAAGATATTGAAGATAGTTTCGCACTTCTAGGACGCAGAGTGCCGCCAAATTGGGCAGGTAAGGACGCGACCTTTTCCACAGGATGCACGAAGGAAATGCGCATCGCACTTGATGTGCAAAAGAAAAATACAGAAATGCAAATTATTGGCCCCAGCATGGAAAAGTTTTTCCGCAGAGATACGTATGGCGTAGGTAAATATTTTGATGCGCGCCTTCCCTCTGCATAACACCCGCGTGATTTTATATGAAAAATGTTCCAAAAGGTATACAAGAGAAAGCTTTTTTAAAACAAAGCTTTCTCTGTCATACTTTCAAAAACACGTAAGAATCATCGGTATACCAATTTAGGAGTCTGACACATGAACACCCGCCCCAGCGTCCAAAGACAGCGCACCTTGCAACGTGCATCCGTACTGACCTTCATACTCTGCACCGTCCTCGCAATGACCTCGCTCTCGACGTATGTACAAGCACAACACGCAAAAGTTCTGCATACCATAAAAGGACCAGAAGGCATATTCCTTTTTCGCGCCTTTTCACCGGATGGGCAAAGTATACTCACGACCGCCAACAATCAAGTAACGCTCTGGGATACAAAAACAGGTAAGGAGCTCTTAAAAATAGATATACCTAACAATGAAGGAAGTGTCACATTTTCGCCCGATGGGACAAAACTCCTTGCCGCCACGCAGGAAAATCTTGCAAAGATATGGGATGCCTCCTCCGGCAAGGAACTCTTCACACTCAAAGGACACAAAGCGCAGGTTATCGCTACACACTATTTTCCAGATGGGAAGAAAATTCTGACACTTGACTCTGACGGCGTCGGCAAAATATGGGACGCACGCACAGGAGAAAGCCTCTATAGCACACTAAAGGACACTGCCATACAGCCAGCTGTTTTTTCCGCAAATGGACACTTCGCAACTCGTAGCACTGACAATAAGGTCATTATATGGAATGCAGAAGGCATCGCCTTAGCAGAGCTCAAAGGCCATAAATCTACTATATTATCAATGGCTTTTTCCCCTGATGGCACATATTTGATTACCGGTGCCAAGGACAATACCGCAAAAATCTGGAACACAAGCACAGGGCAGAAAGTATCCATCCTTCCCCATGCAGACTTTGTCAGCTTTGTAGCCTATTCACCCGACGCAAAACACATCGTCACACGCGCGTGGAATCATCTCTTAACCATATGGGACGCACGTACAAACAAAGAACTTTTCACCATACAAGACGTTGCCGAACCTATCACATATTCGCCTAATGGACAGACACTTCTTCTTGCACCCAGTGCAGGCGGCAGGGCAAAAATGGTGGATGCACATCGCGGCACTGAGCTTGCCACTTTTGATGGTCTGCACTTTATCCAAAGTCTTGCCTATTCCCCTTCAGGTCAACGCCTTGCAATCGGTTCAAACCGTGAAATCATCGTGTGGGCACTAGAGGAATAGTTTGTTTTTTTTTGAAAGTTTTTTTGTTTTTTCTGAAAGCCTTGTGGGGGGAAACTTTTTTTTTGAAAAAAAAGTTTACCACCACAGCTATGCTATCTGTATCCCTAAGGCTCGTTCCTCGCCTAAGGGCTATTACTTAGGCAACCTTAGGGCAGGCCCCCCTTCAAAAAAACCATCTGTTTAACTAGGTAGTTGGCGCTTTTTGATGAGATTTCATTTAAGAGTGGTTTTAACAATGACAAGGCACGAGATAGTTGGCGCTTTTTGATGGGAAAGTTGCATGCAAGAGGCTAAAAATTGTCTTCCTCCCTGCAAAAATCTCCCATATGCTTTTCAAATACAAGAGCCCCTCCGTCGCTTTCTTCCACCATGGCAGCCATAAATTCTGCCACGCGCTCCTCCGGTAAACAAAGGGTGAAGCTTGCATCCACTTCAAAAAGCTCCTCAATAATGTGTGCCTCATATTGCGCAAAGAGACGGCGCAGGCGTTGTACATAGCTATACTCCACAATAAGCTGGACATATGCCGGCACAATACGCTCTTGGAGAGGGAGACTTTCAAGGTTAAAGCGAACGGCTCCTTGATAAGCACGAACAAGGCCACCTGTTCCAAGCTTAATGCCGCCAAAATAACGTGTCACTACACACACAAGCTCCCCAATCCCACTGTGCAAGAGCACCGTTAACATGGGACGTCCGGCGGTGCCGTGTGGCTCGCCATCGTCAGAAAAACCCACTCGTGCAGTGTCATTTGGTGGCCCTGCCGCAAATGCCCAACAATTATGTGTAGCGTCCGGATACTCTTCCTTAATACGTGCTACAAAATCCCGTGCGGCGTCAATATTCGGCGCATGACCCATACTGCATATAAAAAGACTGCGCTTGATGGATTGTTCTGTACGATAAAAAAAAGTATCAGTTATATGTGGGATGTTATACCTTTGCGCCATATATTAACTCAATATGTGTAGTAAGAACAGACAACACACCATAGACAGGCATGCAAGCAATGCCGCACGGTGTACAAGGCACGCCAGTGCTTCTAATGTTACACGAGTCCAAGGTTTTCTGATTGGCGGCCCTACCCAAGGTTTTTTTACCACCTTGCCGAAGTATTGCGTCGAACCACCCAAGGGCGCCCCCATGAGCCATGCGCACGCCGACATGGGCCAGCCAGAATTTGGGCTTTCCATACCACGCGCCTCACAAGCAATAGTACGCAGACCCGGCCAGACGCCGCCCATCTTGTGAGCGCATCCTGTAAACGCATCTGCCACATATAAAAACAACATGCCCAAACGCGCAGGCACAAAGGCCAACACATCATCCATCCGCGCTCCAGCCCAGCCAAGGTATAGCCATTTTGGGGACTTATATCCCCACATGGAATCTGCTGTACTCACAGCTTTATACATCCACAAGCCGACAGGCCCTGCCACACATAACCAGAACAAGGGCGCCACAACAGCGTCTGTAAAGTTTTCTGCCAATGTATCTGCCAAAGACTTGCGCAGAGCATCTCTATCGAGCACAAAAGTGTCTCGACTCACGAGCATGGAAAGGGCACTTTGTGCCTCTTCCAACGGAGCTTCTTCCACCTTTTTTAAAACAAGATCAAAAAATTGCAACAAGGAACGTGTGGCAAGACCTGCATAGGAAAAATAAATTGCCAGAATTGTTCCCATCATGGAAGTCAGCCCCCATACCACAAAGGCAGTGCCACATACAACGCATATAAGACACACACAGCCCCACATGCGTAAAGAAAAAGCGCTTTGCCCCCTACGCCGTGCAAAGCTCTCCAAATGCGTATATGCATCGCCAATATAGCACACAGGATGCTTTATAAATCGGATATTCGGATCCCCAAAGAGCATATCAAGGCAAAATGCCACAAGCACAATCCACCAAATATCACCGCCGTAAAAAAGCACTTTTACCTCCATTCTTTATTTAGTGCCTTGTCATTGCTAAAAACACTCGTAAATGAAATACCGTTCATAAAAAAACACTTTTTCAAATCTTCCATTAAAAAGCGCCAACTACCTAGTTAAACAGATGGTTTTTT
>CAYJHT010000098.1:0-7221 GCA_964369615.1 uncultured Desulfovibrionaceae bacterium | reverse complement strand
TGTTTAGCGGATGTCAAGGCCATGGAAGACTCCGGGGCAAATTAGAATGACGTGGACATGTATTCACAAAGCGACATAGCATCTCTTGACAAAAAAAGCATATAAATGCTAGCTTCGCGAGTATATGAAATCTTCTTATGAGCGGCATAGCACGTATCACGAACAGTGGTACCAGGTGGAGCGCATTTCTCCTAAGTTGCGTGGTGATATTTCTGTTACACAGCAGCATTTTTGGGGTGTGCCGTGGTATATTCTGAGTGAACCGGATAATAATGTGCATTTTCGTTTGGCAAAGGACGCTTATATCTTTGTTTCTATGCTTGACGGCAGCCGCACTTTACAAGAGATTTGGGAACTTTGTAATGAACATGATGAAGAGGCGTTGACGCAAGGTGAAATTATAACCCTTCTTGGCAGGTTGCATAGTGCCAACTTGCTATCTACGGGTGTTTCTGCGGATGCTGACAGCCTTTTGCGCCGGAAACAAGAAAAACGGCTAAAAAAAATTAGCCATACGCTTTCTTCCTTTCTTTTTTTGCGTATTCCTTTGTGGGCACCGGATGCCTTTTTCTCGCGATATCAAGGCATTGGCGGCCTTGTTTTTCATCCCTTGGGTATTGTTCTTTGGCTTGTTGCGGCTGTGTATGCGCTTTATACGCTTTTATTGCATTGGGGCACATTCATTCTTGAAGCGGATAAGACTTTGCAGCCGGGCAATATTCTTTGGATGTATCTTGTGATTGTTTTGGCAAAGATTGTGCATGAATGTGGGCATGCTTTTGCATGTAAATATTTCAGTCAGCGAGACGGTTTGCAGGGTGATGTGCACAGTATGGGGATTATGTTGCTGCTTTTTGCGCCTGTTCCCTTTATTGATGTGAGTAGTTCAGTACAAATACGTTCGCGTTTTGCAAGGGCATTTGTGGGGCTTGCGGGTATATATTGCGAATTTTTCCTTGCATTTCTTGCTATTATCCTCTGGGCGCACAGTGCAGAGGATACAGCATTGCATCTTGTGGCGCGAAATTGTATTATTATTACGTCTGTCACTACATTATTTTTTAATTTAAATCCACTCTTGCGCTTTGACGGCTACTTTGTTTTTTCCGATCTTATCGGCATGCCTAATCTTTATCAGCGCTCGCAAGCGTATTGCGTCTATCTTTTTAAGCGCTTTATACTCGGTATTCATAAGGCGACAACGGTTGTCAGCACGTATAATGAGCGTATCATATATCCCGTATATGCGACGGCGGCCTTTATCTATCGTATCCTTATTACGATGGGCATTTTTCTTGTACTTGAAGACAGCTTTGCTTTGCTAGGTACAGTGCTTGCGCTGAGTCTGTTTTTTTTATGGTTTGTTTTGCCTCTCCTTAAGGGTATGGGATATTTGATGAAAAATTCAGAAATTTCAGGTATGCGCGCGCGCGTTTTAGGGCGTCTTTGCCTCCTTTTGGGGCTTATTGCTTGCGTATTACTCGCTATTCCGGTACAAAGTAGCATCGTTGTCGAAGGTGTCGTTGAAAGCCGCGAGAGGTACAATATTTTTGCGGAAGAAGAAGGCACCTTAAGTCAGTTTTTGCCCACGGACAGTCGCGTTGTGCAAGGGGAAAGTGTGGTCGTTCACATAGATAACCCCGGAGTTATGGCGTCCTTGGAAAGTATGCGTCTGTCGGCAGTGGTTTCAAAGGCGCAATACGATTATGCAGGCGACAGAGGCGACACAAATACAGCCGCTATGTATGCCTATGAACTCCAAGGGAATTTACGCCAGCTGGAAATTTTGCGCGCGCATGTTATGCGTCAAACTGTAAGCGCGCCGATGAGTGGTATTTGGGTCGCGCCGGATTTGACGTATAAACACGGCAGGTGGATAGCAAAGGGCGATGCGCTTGGCAGTATTTATGCGCCGGAAAAATTGCGCCTGCGCGTCTTGGTGGATCAGTTTGACGCGGCGCGATTGTTTGCAGAACGTATTGAACATGTGGAATTTTGTATATCGGGGCGTATGGATATACGCCATGAAGAGGGGCGCCTTTTTATAGCGCACGCGGAAAATGCGCCAACACCGGCAGGCCGACGCGATCTTTTTCACCCTTCTCTTTCTGTCCATGCCGGCGGCAGTGTGCCTGTTGTGCAAGGCGCACAGGGACAAACTTTAACCGCGACACACTTTTTTGAATTGCGCTTATTGCCGGAGCAAAGCGCTGTAGCATACCTTTTCCCCGGTCAAAAGGTGCTTGTACAAATTGCTTTTGGAAAGCAAACTCTCGGTGTCCAATGGATGCGCCGACTGCGTCAATTTTTCACGACCTCTTAACACTTGGAAAGATATGACGAATAAAATATATACTTTTTGCGTTTTTTTCGCCTTCCTTCTTGCGCATTGCCTTTCTTTTTCTGCGCCTTCTTATGTACATGGCGCAGAAAAATATTTTGA
Source organism: uncultured Desulfovibrionaceae bacterium (assembly GCA_964369615.1). GTDB lineage: Bacteria > Desulfobacterota > Desulfovibrionia > Desulfovibrionales > Desulfovibrionaceae > CAYJAD01. The sequence continues at coordinate 4,778 of CAYJHT010000098.1, read as the reverse complement.
GGTGCAAGGTGTCTCGCGTCCCATGTATAATGCCACACTCAGTTTTAGTGTGCCCGGCAGTGTTTTTGAGGTCAATGTTGTGCCGGGACAAACGGTCAAAAAAGGCACGCTTCTTATGCATCTTGATTCGCGCGCTGAAGACAGTCGTCTTATGCAAATGGAGCATGAAGTTAATAATACCATCAAGATACAAACACTTGAAGCAAAGGTTGCTCAAGCAAAGCTTGACATGCTGCGTTATGAAGGCGCCTATAAGAGCAGAGCCGCAACGCTCATGGAATTACAACACGCACGCCTTGGGCATGAATTAAGCGTGCTTGCCCTTAAGGAAGAACGATTTCGCCTGCGCCAGCTTGCATTGAGCTTAAAAGAATTACAAGCACAGCGGGATAAAATGTATCTGTACGCCCCGCGTGACGGCTTTGTTGAAGGCATCTTAGTAGAGCAAGGTATGGCGGTCGACAGAAACGTGACCGCTGTGCACTACGTCTCCATCGATCCCTTGCTCGTAGAATTGACCCTTCCTATTGAACAAGCGATGCAAATACAAGTAGGTGATATTGTTGAAGTCTTACAGCCACATACTGACACAGCTTTCACAGGAAAAGTGACGCAAGTTGCTCGTATTGCTGTGCTCTCAAGTAAGACTTTGAAAGTAGGTATTCTTGTGGACAATCCGCAACACATTGCCGCAGGGCTTATGGTGACGGTGCGCTTTAAAGCCCCGCATGCCAACGACAATACTGAGGCAACTGTCCATGACTAATACGAGCGAAGGCCTTGAAAGACTCTTGGATGCGCGCATTGCCTCACTCTTTGTAGAACAGTCACAAGAAAGCCTGTTTCAAAATGTGTGCGACCTTGGGCGGGAAAGTATTGGCGGCGTCGGTGTGGCAATCCTTTCGTGTCAGCAAGACAGCATGGGGATGACAGGCCAGATAGCAATTGTGACGACATCGCCCCCCTTGCCGCATGAAGATGATGCAAAGCCGACATGGTTTGTGCGTCTCGTGAAACCTTTTGGACAGATGCTCAGGCAAAATATTCAAACCATACGGCTTAGTGACGGTGCGGCATACGGCGTTTATGTGCCCCTTTTTACGACTGAGCAGGACCGTGTTTATTTAGCGGCCTACGTTGCCGATGCATCCCCCGTGCACTTGCAAAATGTGGTAAGCATATTGCAACTTCTTAAAGCCGTGCTCATTCTTACAAATAAAAAACGCAAAGACGAGAGCGCGCACAGCTCTCACACGCCAACTGAACACGATTCCGCCCTGCTCAATGTCGTCAATATCTTGAGCGAAACGCAAGAAGCAAAGCGTTTTTTTGATACAGCAACAACCCTGTGCGCCACCTTGGCACAGGCCTTTCAATGCCGCCGCGTGGCCTTGGGACTTGCCCGCAAGCATTCTGTCAAATTACTGGCCCTTGACCAAATGGAAAACTTCTCCCGTGGCACACGCACAGTGCGTATGCTTGAAGACGCCATGCAAGAAGCCCACGAACAACGAAGCTCCATCTTTTACACGCAAAAAAAACATAAAAATCCCGATGTGCCACAAGAAGACAGCGCCGCCCCCTTGCTTGTGACGCGTGCCACAGCGGCCTTGGCAAAGCTTGCTGATGTTGCGCATATTATAACTATCCCCCTATATAAAGAAAATAACCAAACATTTGTACTGCTTTTTCAGATTGAAAGAGAAGAAGTGACACCCAATGTCATGGAAGCCTTACACCTTGTAGGCGCCTTGATATCGTCATCCTTATGTCAACGCCTTGCGGCAGAGGAGTCGCCCTTAAAAAAATTGTGGCGCTACTTCTGCTTACGCTCAGAAGATATTTTTGGGCCACGACGCACCATGCTCAAACTTGCAAGCACCGTGCTTGTCCTTAGCCTTGCGCTCGCTCTTCTTATTCCCGGACGACTTATAGTTGCGGCATCGATGGTGATAGAAGGCGTACACAGCTATACACATACAGCGCCTATGGACAGTTATTTGTCTGCTGTTCTTGTGCGCCCCGGCGATGAAGTGAAAGTAGGACAAGTGCTTGGTCGCCTAGATTCGACGGAAATTACACTTGAAATAGCAGCGCTTGAATCGCAACGCAGTATCTATGACAGCCAAGCAAGCCAGCACTTGCAAGAAGGCAAGGATGCCGAGGCGGCTATCGCACGACATGAGTCAGCACGCACGGCAGCCAATCTTGCATGGGCACAAGAACGCCTTGCCATGACAGAATTGCGCTCAAGTGTAGACGGCTTCTTAGTCTCAGAAGACATGTTGTCGAGATTGGGGCAGCCCGTACAACGCGGACAAGCCCTCTTTGAAATTACAGACGCCGCCTCCTTGCGCCTCGTGGCACATGTGTCAGAAGAAGACATAAGCGACATTATGGCGGCTATTTCACTAAGCAAGGAAGAAGGCCGCGAAGTTGCCGGAAGCTTTACCCTGACAGCCTATCCGGATATGGAAATCTCATTCTCTGTGGAGCGTGTCCACCCCTACGCCACTGTAGAAGAAGATCGTAATGGCTTTGAAGTGCGCGGACGCACAGAAAATGTGCCAGAAGGCTTGATTTTACGCCCCGGAATGGAAGGACACGCCAAGATTGACGTGGGCGAACGACCATGGCTCCACCTTCTTTTCCGAAAGCTCATTAATAAAGTACGCCTTCTTTGGTGGCGCTGGCTGTGAAAAACGCGGACTTTTTATCCCTACAAGCACTGTTTGACGGCAGACGCGCGCCGCGCCGCGTCCCCCTCGGATGGGACTGGTTTGTCCTACGCTGTGAACTCCTCTTTGAAAAAAAACTGCAAACGTCCTTACTATTACAGCAAGCACACGAAGTGCTCCGCCTTGAAAAAACACTCAGCGCATTGTCACTCACAGAACTTCAAGAAAAACTCGACGAAAAACGCATACTCTTTCGCCTCAATAAAGAAAGCTTGAAAGATTATCCCGAATCCTTGGCAGTGCTCGGAGAAATAGCCCATCGCATACGCAAAGAACGCCCCTACAAAACACAAATAGCAGGCGCATTAGGCATCCTCCACGGCTGCATCGTGGAAATGGCCACAGGGGAAGGAAAAACGCTGACAGCATCCCTTGCCGCAATCATTGCCGCATGGCGTGGTAAAGGATGCCATGTCGTGACATCCAATGACTACCTCGCCGCACGTGATGCCGAAATATTACAAGATTTTTATAAAGCATGTCTTGTCACCTGCGCCTCCATTACACAAGAAAGCAAGACAGAAGAACGCCAACGCGCCTACGCCGCCGATATAACCTACCTCACAAGCAAGGAAGCCGCCGCAGACTTTTTGCGCGACCAAATGAACCTTGGGGAATCCTCATCCTATGCGCGCGTCTTGGCACAAAATCTCGTGGGAGTCACAGCGCCCACACTCGTGCAAAGAGGATTACACTGCGCCATAGTCGACGAAGCAGATTCCGTCTTGTGCGACGGCGGCAATACCCCGCTCATCATCTCCACACCGCGCGAAAATGCCCCGCGCGTTGAGCAATATGTCAGCGCATCCCACATCGCAAACGCCATGAAAAGCGGCAAAGATTTTCGCATAAACCGCCTTTACAGAGAAGTAAAACTTACAGACCTCGGTAAAAAAACCGTCCTGCAAAGCATCTTACCCCCCAATACATGGGCACAGCGCTCACGCGCCATAGAACTCGTCACACAAGCGCTTGAAGCACGGGAATTTTTCAAAAAAGAAGTACACTACATTGTACACGAAGAAAAGGTCGTAATCGTCGACGAAAGCACAGGACGCATCATGCCCGACCACGAATGGCGCGACGGCTTACATCAAGCCGTTGCAGCCAAGGAAGGCGTAGAAGTTATCCCGCCACGTAGCACGTCCGCACAGACCACATTTCAAGATTTTTTCCTTCGATACCACAGCCTCAGCGGCATGACAGGGACAGCATGGGAAGCACGTAAGGAATTTTTACATTTTTATCGCAAGCATGTTGTACGCATCCCCACCTATCGACCCACCATGCGAACGCGTACCTATCGCGCCTTTCACAGAACAGAACAAGAAAAATTTCGTGATATCGTTGCCTGTGTCCAAGAATGCCACAAGGCAGGACGCCCCGTACTCGTAGGCACAAAGTCAATCAAAGCGTCAGAAAGCATCTCAGCCGCCTTATCTATGCAAAACATAAACCACGAAGTCTTGAATGCCCTGCAACACGATAAAGAAGCCGATATCATCGCGCGCGCAGGCGCACCCTCCTCAATCACCGTCGCAACAAACATGGCAGGGCGAGGCACAGATATCAAACTCTCGCCCGCCGTGCGCGACAAAGGCGGCCTCCACGTCATCCTCACAGAAATGCACAGCTCCGCCCGAATCGACCGCCAACTCTACGGACGCTGCGCACGCCAAGGCGATCCAGGCACCTATGCCGACATTATAAGCATGGAAGATGACTTATTTTTCACACTCCCCCCATGGCTCACAGCCCTGCTCCGCGGTCTTTTGCGCATACACATTTTCAAAAAATGCACACATGCACTTCTCTGGCGCATCGCACGCCTTTGTCAATACCGCGGTGACGCGCGCGCACGACGCATGCGAAAGGCCATGATAAAAAACAATCATCAATTTGAAGATATGATAAGTTACAGCGGCAAGCGCCATTAGTAGTTAGTTAGTTAGTTTGTTTATTTGTTTGTTTATTTGTTTATTTGTTTGTTTTTTAATTTATTTTTTTTCGGAAAGCCTTGTGGGGGGAAAACTTTTTTTA
>CAYJHT010000097.1:0-7228 GCA_964369615.1 uncultured Desulfovibrionaceae bacterium | reverse complement strand
TACTTATTAAATACCTACAATGTTGTAGCCGCTATCTACATAGAGGACTTGCCCTGTGACAGCGCAAGAGAGGTCGGAGGCAAGGTATGTGGCAGTTCCGCCTACATCGTTTGTGGTGACATTTTTATGTAGGGGGGAGCGTTCGTCGATGTGTGCAAATATGTGTTTGAGACTTGAGACTGCGGAGGCGGCCAGTGTTTTGATGGGACCTGCGCTTATGGCGTTAACTCTAATGCCTTTTTCTCCTAGGTCAACGGCGAGGTAGCGTACGGATGCTTCGAGTGCTGCTTTGGCAACGCCCATGACATTATAGCCGGGTATGACGCGTTGTGAACCGTAGTATGTCATGGTGAGTATGGAAGCGTTGGGGTTCATGAGTGGTTCAAAGGCGCGACAGAGGGCTGGTAGGGAGTAGACGGAGATATCCATGGCGAGTTTGAAGCCGTCGCGTGAGGTATCTATGAAGCGGTTTTGGAGGTCTTCGCGTTGTGCGAAGGCGATGGAGTGTACGAGGATATCGATGTTTCCCCATTGTTCTTTAACTGTGTTGACGGCTTCTGCGATTTGGTCGTCATTACAGACGTCACAGGGAAAGGTGAAGGCGCCGTTGAGTTCTTCGCTGATTGGGAGGACGCGTTTTTTTATGGCGTCGCCGACGTAGCTGAAGGCGAGTTCTGCGCCGTGTTCTTTGAATGATGATGCGACGCCGTAGGCGATGCTTTTATTGTTTGCTACGCCTAAGATGAGTGCTTTTTTTCCTTTTAATAGCATGGATGCTCCCGTTTTTTTAGGCGTCAAAGGGTGCGCCGGTCAAAGTTTGATAGGCATCTTTGTAGCGTTGACTTGTGGCTTCTACAATATTTTCGGGCAGAGTGGGCGGTGGTGCTTGTTTGTTCCATGGTTGTGAGGAGAGCCAGTCGCGCAGGTATTGCTTGTCGAAGCTTGGTTGTCCTTGTCCTTCTTTGTATTGGTCTGCTGGCCAGAAGCGTGAGGAATCTGGTGTCATGACTTCATCTATGAGTACGAGTTCGTTATCGACGATGCCAAATTCAAACTTTGTATCTGCCATGAGTATGCCTTTTGTGGCGGCGTATTCGCGTCCGGCTTCAAAGATGCGTAGTGATGTATTTTCTACCTTTGCGGCGAGTTCTGCGCCGAGGAGAGTTGCGGCGTGTTCGCGTGTAATATTTTCGTCATGTTCGCCAAGTTCTGCTTTTGTGGAAGGGGTGAAGATAGCGGGTTCGATTTTTGCAGATTCTGGTAAATTTTCTGGGAGTGTATGTCCGCACAATCGCCCTGTGGCTTTGTAGTCTTTCCATCCTGAGCCTGTGAGGTAGCCGCGCACGATGCATTCTACTGGCAGTGGTTGTGCTTTTTTGACGAGTACGGCGCGTCCTTCGAGTTCGTCTGCCCATGGTTGTAGTTTTTGAGGAAAGTGACGCACGTCGCTTTCGATGAGGTGGTTTGGTATGATATCTTTGAATCTTTCCATCCAGAAGAGTGTTATTTTATTGAGTATAACACCTTTGTAGGGGACGGGTTCTTTCATGATGACGTCAAAGGCTGACATGCGGTCTGTGGTGACGATGAGGAGTGTTTTTTCGTCGATATCGTACATATCGCGCACTTTGCCGCGTGCGATAAGTGGGTATGCATTGATATTTGTTTCCATGACAACTTTCATGTGTTTCTCCTTATGAGGCGAGGTGTGATTAAGAAAATTTCTTTACGCGACATTCTACTGAGCGTGCGTGTGCTTCGAGTCCTTCGAGTCTTGCAAGGCGTGCGATGGCTTCTGCTTTTTGTTGTACGAAGGAGGGAGAGGAGGCGATGATGCTGCTTCTTTTGTAGAATGTTTGTACAGAGAGTGCGGATGAGAAGCGTGCTGTGCCCATGGTTGGGAGGACGTGGTTTGGGCCTGCAAAGTAATCGCCCACGGCTTCTGGCGAGTGTGAGCCCATGAATATGGCTCCTGCGTGTTTTATGTGTGGGAGTATTGACCATGGGTCACGGATGCAGAGTTCTAAGTGTTCCGGCGCCATTTTGTTTGCAAGAGCTACTGCCATGCGCATATTTGGTACGACAGCGATTGCGCCCCAATCTTCGAGTGCTTTTTGTGCGACGCTTGCGCGGGGGAGGTTTGCGCATTGGCTTACAAGTTCTCTGTGTACAGTTTCTGCCATAAGCGTTGTATCAGTGATACATACAGCGGCAGCGAGTGTATCGTGTTCTGCTTGAGAGAGCATATCAGCTGCGATCCATGCAGGATTTGCGCTGCTATCTGCGATGACAAGAATTTCGCTAGGTCCTGCGATCATATCGATGCCGATATGTCCTTGGAGGATGCGTTTTGCAGTAGTTACATAGATATTTCCTGGTCCTACAATCATGTCTACCGGAGCGATGCTTTCTGTGCCATAGGCGAGTGCTGCAACAGCCCATGCGCTTCCCATTCGATAGACCTCATCGATATCGAGGAGGTGTGCTGCGGCGAGTATGTGTGGGCTTATGCTTCCATCTTTTCTTGGGGGTGTGACGACGGCGAGGCTTTCAACGCCTGCAACTTGTGCGGGTATGGCGTTCATGAGTAGACTTGAGATGAGGGGGGTATCTCCGCCTTGTCCGCCGGGGACATAGAGTCCTGCTCTGTCGACGGGGGTGACTTTTTGTCCGAGTATGCTTCCGTCAGGGTGTGTTATGAACCATGATTTTTCTTCTTGCGATTTATGAAATGCGCGTATATTTGCGGCGGCTTCGCTGATAATGCTGATATCTTCTATGGATACTGCCGCGGCTCCGCGCGCTATTTCCGTAGGATCTAGGCGCAAGGGAGCATTAAGCTCCGGGCAGTCGAAGAGTTGGGTGTATTTGAGAAGAGCTTCGTCTCCGCTTTCACGAACGGCGTCGAGAATTTCTTTTACGGCGGCTTCGACGTTCTCTCCGGTACCATCTCGGCCTTTGAGTATATCTGCCAAGAGAGGCCAGTCTTTTTCAGAGGTACAATTTATTATGCGGCAGGGCATGAGTTCTCCTTGAGGCGCGTCGTGTATGCGTGAGGTGAGGTAAAGTTATCTTGTTTTGGCAGACGCACGCGCACAGCGAAAATGTTATGAGCGCTTTGAGATGAGTTGCGCATGTGAGCTGATAGCGTTTTTTTGTAAAAAAATCAAGGCGTGAGAGATGTGAAAGTTATGTTTGTGTCTGTGGCGAGTTTTCTTTATGTTTTTTAATAATAATTATTGAAATATAGGTGCTTAAAAGTGAGGAGAAATGTAAGATTTTACTTGCGTGTGGCGCGTATTCATTTTATATGTGGTTGGGAACATTTTGATATAGAATCGCTTTTGTACGTTTTTTTCACACGTAACATAGGGCTGGTGATATGCTGACGCGTTTGCTTGTTGTGTTTTTCCTGTTTTTTTGCGTTTCATTTTCTTTGCTTTGTTGCGGAACGTCTGGCAATGCCGTGTTTGCTGCTTCGCAGTCAGCCAGCCCCCCTTCAGAAGAGAGGCCAACGGTCAAAGTTGGCTATATTCCGGGTAATATTCTCGTGCATCATAGTAAGAGGGACGCTTTTATTCCTTATTCTGGCGAGGGAAACACCTATGATACTTCAAGAAATGGCTACTTATACGATCTTCTTCAAGGCTTGAGTCCTTTCACAAAGGTCAACTATCAGCTTGTTCCCACAGAGCTTTATGAAGCTGTTACAAGCCTTGCTGTGGGGACGATTGATGTTTTTGGTCCGACAACTATGCGCCCTGGGCGTAATGTGGACTTGGTTTTTACCGATGAGAGCTTTGGCATGACTCAGTCTGTGCTTGTTACAAGTAGCTCTAAAAAAATATTTTATGATAACCCACACCAGATGGATGGCAAGCAAGTTGCTATCTTGCATGGGACACATTTTTCAGAAGCTTTGTCACAATATTTGGATGAGCATAATATCCATATGCAGCCTATGTTTTATGGCAATATGGAGTCACTTCGCGCAAGTTCTGAAGAATTTGCTTTCCTCAATACTCTTTATGTCCCTAAGGATAAACAGATAGCAATGGCGTTAGGCACAATGCAAATGCGCTTTGTGGCAGATATCCATGAGTATTATTTGTTGCACTCCTTTGACAGAGGCCTGAATGCTGCTCTCACGCATGACAGGTTTTTTTTGCATAAGCTTTATGAAAAATATTTTTTGGAAAGCTCTCGTAAACGTCCTGCGTTGACATGGTCCCAAACAACATGGCTTTCGCAACATAGTCCGCTTGTTGTGGGAGCTATGCGCGATTTGAACGACGATAATGTCTCAGTCTTGCACCGCGCTGTCTTAGATTATATGTATTTTCTTGGAACTACCTACGGTTTTCAAGTGCGCTCTATCTCCATTCCTCAGGGCTTAGGGAATGTGACAAATGATGTGGATGTTTTACTTTCTATGTTGGGAGAGAAGGACCAGATTGAAGAAAGGTTTGTAGCAACAAAACCCGCCTACATGTTTCCCTTAGTCTTCTTGACACATAAAAAACAGGCCATTGACTTTGCAAAAGATGTAAAGATTGCCTCCTTGAATTATCTTGAACTTGATGAGTCGCTACTGCGAGAAAATTACCCAAATGCGAGCTTGGTCAAGTTTGACTCTGTTGAACAATTGCACGCTGCTTATGTCCAAGGTACTGTTGATGTCGTCCTTATGACAAGTATGGAAGAAGAATATTTTTTACGGATATTTGGTGCAAAAAGGGATATTGTCTTTCCCTCCGTGCTTGAGCTTCCTTTTCGTCTCTATATTGCCAAGAATAAACAGCCTCAAGCTACACATATCTTCAATGCCTTTATTGATCAGACAGACTCTTTGCAGGTTGAGCGTGTTATCATCAATGCGCTTATCGCAAGCCGCCCGCCTGATACAATTGGAGAATTTTTTCAAAAGTATCTCATCTATATCATAACAGCAATTCTTCTGCTTTCTGGCCTATATGGGACAGCGATCCTTGTCTTGGAATCACGCCGAAAACAGCAACTTCTCGATGTTTTGAACAAGGATGCGCTGACAGGAGTGCCGAGTTTATATAAGTTTCGCGTAGAAGTGCAACAAAAATTATCAACCGCTATGGCGGGTGAATATTTACTTATTTCCTTTGATATTGATGGCTTTGGCATGATCAATAGCGTGTACGGTTATGAACGCGGAAATGAGTTTTTACGTTGTGTCGCACAAAAGCTTGTTCAGTCATTTCCTGCACCCTCCGTCGTTGCGCGCGCTAAGGATGATATTTTTCTCATCTTCACAAAGAATAACAATCTCAATCGCTATTCACGCAGTGCAGCCTTTCGAGACGATCGGCTGAGTGATTGCGCCAAAGAAATTTTGGATGCGAAATTTCCTCTAAGTCTTTCGCGTGGGTACTACATTATAGATGAGCCCCAAGATAATCTTGACCGCATCATTGATTGTTGTAATATGGCGCGTGAACGCGGTAAGCTTATACATGGCATCACAAATACCATGTTTACCCACGAAATGCGCTCTCAATTAGCCATGAGAACCCAAATTTTGCTTAAAATGGAGCAGGCACTGACAGATCAAGAATTTGCCATTCATTACCAACCCAAGGTAGATTTGCAAACACTACGCATAAGCGGCGCAGAAGCCTTGGTTCGCTGGTACCCCAAGGACGGTTCACAAATTTATCCCGATGCCTTTATTCCACTTTTTGAAGAAAATGGCTTCATCGCCCAGCTCGACTATTATGTCTTTGAACATGTGTGTCAATTTATTCAGAATTATAAAAAAGAAGTGGACGTGCCGCCTATCGCCATAAACCTTTCAGGCGTGACAATCATGAATGTGAATACGTGTACAAAGCTTTTGGAACTTTTAGATAAGTACGGGCTATCATCTGAAGAAATTGAAATTGAGATTACCGAAAGCGCCGTTGTCGATGAGTCAGCGCAGTTTATCAAAGAGATAGGGGCGCTGAGAGACGCAGGCTTTCATATCGCCATGGATGACTTTGGATCCGGTGTATCCTCTCTCAATCGCTTGCGCACAATAAATGTCGATGTCGTCAAGCTCGACAAAGCTTTTCTTGACGACAACCTCTCAGAACAAAAAGGCATCGCTGTGGTTGAAAACATCGTGAACCTCATAAAACAACTGAACATGAAGGTTGTTGCAGAAGGCGTAGAAACCATAGAACATACACAATGGCTGACAAGCATACATTGTGATATTGCCCAAGGATATTATTTTGATAGACCCTTAACCCCTGACCATTTTGTAGAGAGGCTGAAAGGAAACGCCCCTCGCGCACATTGATAATAGCTCGAGGAGTTTGTTTTTTTTGAAAATTTATTTTTTCCTAAAAAAAGTTTCCCCCCACGAAGAAAGAAAAAAAACATTTTTTAGAAGTGACAAGAGAACCTTCCAGTTTTAAGGGAATGCGTGAGTAGAATGTTGTTATACGCGGATGTTGTGGGTGCCATACTGATAGGGGGACACTCATCTCGCATGGGAAGAGATAAACCAGACTTGCGTTTGTTTGGTGAAAATGAACCAACCCTTTTACAACGTACTTACGACGTGCTTTCAAACATCTTGTCTTCTGTGTGGCTTTCCTGCCGCTGCAATAAAATGGCTGAGAAGTATTACTGTGTTCCCGATGTATATAGGGATATAGGCCCTTTGGGTGGGGTTCACGCTCTTTTGTCAGAAGCAGAGCAAGAAGGCTTTAAAGCTGTACTGATTTTGTCGTGTGATTTACCTTGTATTACAGAAGCGTGCTTGCAGCGTCTGCTGGATGCGCGTTGCCATAGAATGCGCATGAATGTTCCAGAAATGCTTGTGACAACATGTTATAACGAAGAAACAGGCTATATAGAACCCTTGATATCTATTTATGAAGTCGCCGCCTTACCTTTTTTGTCCCGCGCAATTGTCACGGGGGAACGAAAATTACAAAGCATTATTCCTCGAGAACATTGGCAGCGCGTAGCTTTTTCAGCCGACGAATCCACTGCTTTTTTTAATTTGAACACGCCGCAAGATATTGTACACTTTGCTAACATGCTGAAAAAATAATTTTAAAAATATATTTTCAAAAAAGTGAAAAAAGTTGTTGACGGCAGCTGCCTTTTGCCTCATATTCCACTTCCGCGATGACGAGAAGCACACGGGTGTGAAGCTGTGGAAACAGCTTGATGACAAGTGTGTTTCGGTTTACGGTTTTTT
>CAYJHT010000096.1:0-7233 GCA_964369615.1 uncultured Desulfovibrionaceae bacterium | reverse complement strand
CCTAAGCTTTTTTTTTTTTGTTAAACATTTGTTTTTTTTGAAAGGGGGGTTTGGGGGGGAAACTTTTTTTTCCTAAAAAAATTTTTCCCCCCACAAGCTTTTCAAAAAACAAAAATATCTTTATGTAGAAACAGGCTCTAGAGGAGAATATAGTGATACAACAAAACAACACTGGACGTGATCTTGAAAAACGCTTTGCGGCTGGCTTTCAGCGTTTTCAACATCACTGGTTTTGTTCAGAACATAATATTTACGAAGATTTACAGGACGGACAGAAACCCTTGGCTCTCGTTATTGCCTGCTCAGATTCACGCGCAGATCCCGCCCTTTTGACAGACAGCCACCCGGGCGAGCTCTTTGTGGTGCGCAATGTGGCAAACCTTGTCCCACCCTATGCGCCGGATAAAAACTTCCACGGCGTCAGTGCCGCCCTTGAGTATGCCGTGCGCCACTTGAAGTTGCAACACATCATTATAATGGGGCATGCCAATTGCGGCGGCATTGAAAAACTCTTGGAAAAACCGGACACTGAAGGCGACGATGAATTTATTGGCATCTGGATGCAAGTTTTGCGGCGTGCTAAGGAAGTTGTTGATAACTATATGCCCGATGCCTCACGTGAAGAACGCCTGCGTGCCTACGAACAATGGGGCATACGCGTCTCTATGGAAAATCTTTTAACATTCCCGTGGATTCGTACAGCTGTAGAAGACGGCTACCTGCATATTCACGGATGGTACTTTGACCTTCATCAAGGCGTCCTCTTGCGCCTTGATGAAGAACACGACACCTTTGTGCCCATGGTTGACGACTGTGTTCATGGACATACCGGAAAATAAAACAGAATAATCTAAAAAAATTAAATATTTTTCCCTTGACAGTGTTGCGTCTAACGCCTACCTAACGGAGACAATATTTTTTATGCAAAAGGAGCATAATGTGGCATACGATATTCGCATTTTTAAATTGGTGACAGGTGAAGTAATCATGGGCAAGTATGATGCTGAAAAGGACGTCATTACCGATGTGGCAAACTTGCAAACTGTGCCCATGCAGCAAGGCGGCGTGCAAATGCTCCTCTTGCCTTATGGCTATCCCTTTGAAAATACTTTCTGCGGCACCATTGAACTGAAAAACGTCCTCTACCATTATAAAGAAACACCCGAAGAATTACAAAATAAATACATCGAAGCTGCCACGAACCTCACTGTCGCAGGCGGCATGGGCAAGCTCCAATTCGGCACAACTCCCGGTGGCAGCGGGCTCATTAAATAATACAAACACAAAGGTGTACAATATGCGTGAACTCCTTTCACTCCTACCACGACCAAGCCGCTATACAGGCATTGAGGACGGTGCCGTGCATAAGGACGTTCACGCCTGTACACTGCGCATAGCCCTCGCCTTCCCCGATATGTACGAAGTAGGCATGTCCTATTTGGGGCAGAAAATTCTCTATGGCATCCTTAACGCACGACCTTTATGGTGGGCAGAGCGTGTTATGGCACCCTGCCGCGAAAGTGCCGCCATTTTACGCGAACACAATGCGCCGCTCTCCACCCTTGAATCTGATACGCCACTGGCATCCATGCACCTCATCGGCTTTTCTCTGACGCACGAATTGGCATACACAAATATATTATATATGCTTGATGTAGCGCATATCCCATTGCGAACAGAGGCGCGAGGCGATGATCTCACGCGCTGGCCCATCATCCTTGTCGGCGGCGGTGCCACGCTCAGCGCAGAACCCCTTGCCCCCTTTGCCGACCTCATGGTGCTCGGTGACGGTGAAGAAGTTATGGTAGACATAGGCGAACTTCTTGAACGCGCACTGAAAGCTGCATGGTCACGAAAACAATTTCTTGAAGAAGCACGACATATAGCAGGCGTCTATGTGCCCTCTTTGTTTGAGGTCGATGCGAGAGGCGCTTTGCGCCCTGTCTTCGACGATTATACTAGTATCACGCGGCGCATTGTCACCGACCTTGCAAAGGCCGAATACCCGAGAGAACAAGTCGTCCCCATAGGCGCCGTACACAACAGACTTGCCCTTGAAATCGCACGCGGCTGCACGCGCGGCTGTCGTTTTTGTCATGCGGGTATTGTATACAGACCGGTGCGCGAACGCTCACTCAAAGATATTGAAGAGCTTCTCCAGCAATGCTTGCACGCCACCGGTTTCGATGAAGTTTCCTTTCTCTCCCTCAGTACAGGCGACTTTTCCGCACTGAAAACACTTTTTTTGCAAACCATGGATCGATGCGCCCAAGAGCAAGTGTCTGTTTCACTTCCTTCATTACGCGTTGGCTCTATTGACGATACCATCATGCAACGCATGGCAGAAATACGCCGCACAGGCGCAACCCTCGCACCGGAAGCCGGAAGCCAACGCCTGCGCGATGTCATAAACAAAGGCATTACTGAAGAGGAGCTTATGCTCCATGTGCAAAAACTTGTCGAACACGGCTGGCGACAAGTGAAGCTCTATTTCATGATAGGCCTGCCCACAGAAACGACGGAAGACCTCGACGCCATTGTGGAACTCTGCCAAAGGGTGCGCCATGCCGCCGGAAAAATCAAGTTGCACGTTACAGCGGCCATTTCGCCCTTCGTCCCCAAACCCTTTACGCCCTTTCAATGGGAAGCGCAAATTTCCTTGGAAGAAATGAATACACGTATCTATCACTTGCGCGATGCATTTAAGCGATGTAAGGGCATAAAAATGCGCTGGCACGAAACAAAAATGAGCCACCTTGAAGGCATCCTGTCTCGTGGTGACAGACGCTTGGCAGATGTCGTAGAAAAAGCCTACGAAAAAGGCGGCATTTTTGCGTCATGGGTAGAAGGTTTCTCACTCGACCCATGGCTCGAAGCTCTTGAAGAATGCGCCCTCTGCGCCGAAGAATACATAGGCGAACGCGCCCTAGATGCGCCCCTTGCATGGGATCATATCCGCGCTGGCGTTACGGCTGAATTTTTGCGACGCGAGCGTGAACGCGCCCTCGCCGCAAAGCTGACAAGTGACTGTCGCTATCATAGCTGTCACGTCTGCGGCGTCTGTGACACAAAGACAAGTGCGTCAACACTGCCAAAAAAAGACGGCGAAAGTATCCGCAACATCATAAACTTCCCCCAGCGTGATCAAGAGGCGCACAGTGTCGGGCATTCAAAAGTACTCGTGCAAGAAATTGTCAACAAGCACAATCCTCCTGCCATTGCAGCCGCGCTCACAGTCAAGCAGTGCGCCTATCGAATATGGCATACACGCGAAGACAGAGCCTCCTTCCTCAGCCAACTTGAACTACAAGCAATTTTAGAACGCGCCTTGCGTCGCGCCCGCATTCCTATGGCCTTTTCGCAAGGTTTTCACCCGCTCCCCCTCATTTCCTTCGGCAGAGCCCTGCCTGTGGGCATGCCTAGTCGTGCGGAATGGTTCAGTATTGTGCTCCGTGAAAACTTTGTAAAAAACTTCCTCATAAAAGACTTGCAAAAATATTTACCACGGGGTATGCGCGTTTTAGAGGCGATAACGATTCCTGTTATGTCACGAGAACATCGCACTATGCAATCCATACGCGAGGAATTTTCTCTGACATATACAGGCTCTTTAGAAGGAAAGGACGCTTTTTTTGCCTCTTGGCGTCATTTTCAAGAAAAGGAGTCATTTCAGTGGACGCGCGACACCAAGAAAGGGCCACGCACCACAGATTTAAGGGCGCTTGTAGATGAAATACACATAGAGAATGATTTTTGCCATGAATCAAAAAATATCGCAGATTTGCCAAAAATTCGCTTTACAACTGACTGGCAAAAAGGCTATGTGTCACCAGTCCTACTAGCACATGCTATTACCCAAGTGGTACATCCGCTCCATATTTCTGTGGAGAAAATGGCTCAAATGTTTGCTGATGGGAGTACGTCACCGCAGTATCAAGAAAAAAAGTGACGTAAGTATCTTAAGTTTTATGGGATCAGTAGGTTTATAGTAGCACACGAACACTTTTACCGTGTCACTTATGAAATTCAGTCAGCTTTTGTACACAAATGCACCTCGCTGCCTAAATTTTTGTTTTTGCAAATGTTTTGAAATCACTGTCGCCCTATGACAGGTTTCACAAAGCCTTGCAAAAACTGCTCTCTAAACAGGCTGTCAACCCCTGTGAGGTAGTTATGGCAACGAAAATTGTCTCCGCAGAAAATACGCCTTTTGCAGGACGACTCAAGTCGTTAGGCAACGATGAACTCTTGGATATCTGGACGGAAACGCAAGAACTTGAAAGGATGTTACGTGAAGAATGGGGCACAGAACTTGAAATGGCTCCAGAATATGAACGTCTTATTGTTCAAGAATTACAGTTGCGTTCATCAAAAGGCTACTTTGAGGCCAGCAAGGCGCTTTAAGTAAAATAATAAGACGCCCCATTTTGAAGAAGTTCTTGGGGGAAAACTTTTTTTGGGAAAAAAAAGTTTTCCCCCAAACCCTCTTTCAAAAAAAACATCTGTTTGACTGCATAACTGGCTTTTTTTAATAGAAAAATTGACAAAGTATTGTCAGATGCATCTGTAAAGAAGATTCCACCCCTCCTCCTTATTCGTAAAATTTACGGATTTATAAAGCTCTTGCACCTTTTCCATTCCCCATTTTCTACGCCTTTGCTCTTTTGTCGTACGCATGCTACGATAAAAAATAAAAAAGATGTAGAAAGTCTTGTCAAGCACGTAAAAAATGCATACATCTCCCCAAGGGCACATAACATCTGAACTGAAGAGAAAATTCACAAAAAAACATCTTATTGATGACGTTATTGAGGAAAAAGCTAAAAAAAGCATATTTTACGACATAGCTTGGAGGTTTTATGTTCCACTCTTCCCTTTGCAAAACATTCCTTTCTCTTGCTCTTGTAGGCGTAAGCATCTTTTACGCAAGTCAAACCGTGGCTAAAACCGACTTTCCCACAGGCCCCATTACACTCTTATACGGCTATAAATACGGTGGCACAGCTTATATATCATCGCAAGCCCTCGCTTCAGCCGCAGAACCTCTATTTAAGCAGTCTATCGTCCTTCAGGAGCGCCCCGGCGCCACCGCCACCATTGCGGCCAATATCATCAGCAAGTCAAAAAAGGATGGTTACACCCTAGGTGTCATCAAATCTACCACGGCTATCAATGCCCCCATACAATTCAAGTTGCCCTACGATACATTTGAAGACCTTGAGTTCATACTTGCCTTTGGTTCCCCCACTGCCGCCCTTGTCGTCCGCAAGGATCACCCTGCAAGTACATGGGCCGAATTTGTTGCACTGGCTAAGGAAAAACCCGGCAAGCTGAAGATTGCCACTTCCGGGCATATGAGCAACACAACCCTCATTATGGATTATATCGCCATGAAGGAGGGATTAGAATGGAGAGTACTTGGTACCTCTGGCGGCGCTGAAGCTATGAAACTTCTTATCGACGGACAAATTGACGCTTATGCAGGTTCCGGCAGTCAAGCGCTCTACGTCGATCAAGGCATTTGCAAAGTCCTTCTTGATTACATGAAAACGCCTACCTATGACGGCATCCCCACTTTGTCTGACATAGGTTATCCTGAGCTGCAAATCGGTGAGGCACCTTATATAGTTGTTGCGCCCAAGGGTATCCCCGAAGATGTACGACAAACGCTCGTCACTGTTTTTACAGAGGCGGCTCATTCCTCCGGATTTCGTGATGCCGTAGCAAAAATCCACCTGAGCAACTACACAAAGTCCGGTGAAGCACTCATAGACGACTTAAAAAAGCAAGACTCGGCTTTTCGTAAAATAATGCTGGATCTTGGACGTGTTCATGGCGAGGGTAGTGAGATAAAAAGGTAAAGTGTTCTTTTTATTTTGTTTTCTTGTAGTGGGGGACTTTTTTTGGGAAAAAAAGTTTCCCCCCACAAAAAGGAATAAAAATCAATTCTTAAAAATTATACCCCTGCGCGCGCGCAGACGTCTAACATGCGTTCAAGGGACAGTCGCGCAGTGGTTGCCTGTTCGGGCATAATCGTGACAGGAGATGCGCACGTGTTTTGAATATCACTTAATTGTTTGAGGAGTGCGTGCTGAGAAATTTTTGCCATATGCGAGCAATAGGCTTCACGCAGGGGCAGTATGTGATGCGTTGATATATAGTCACGGCGCAAACGCTCCACAAGATTTGTCTCCGTACCTATGATGATTGTGCTTTTGACCGGTGCTTTTTTCACATAATCTATAAGGAACGAGGTGGAGCCGGCGCCGTCTGCCGCATCTACAACATGGGGAGAGCTTTCAGGGTGCACGACAATATGGCATGCAGGATGTGCCTTACGCATATTCTCCATGTGTGTTACAGCAAATTTTGCGTGTATTGCGCAACATCCCGGCCACAGCATCATGCGCGACGCAAAGGCATTATCCATATGTACGCGACTTCCTTTTGCACGAATATCAAGACTATGATAATCTTCAGGCTTAAGTCCAAGAAGGGTGCCTGTGTTTTGTGCAAGGTTTTTATCTGGTAAAAAGAGTACATGGTCCCCATTGCTCAAAGCCCAGCGTAACATTGTCGCAGCATTTGCCGACGTACACACAGCGCCGCCAAATTTTCCAACAAGTGCTTTTACCGCAAGCGAGGTGTTTACATAGGCGAGGGGTATGATTGTGCGTTGTCGTTTTTGTGCCTCTGTTGATAGGTCTTCAAGGATACGTTCAAGGAGTGGGGCAGGTGTCATTTGGGACATCACGCAATTTGCTTTTTCGTCTGGAATATACACCTTTTGCCCTTCACGCGCGAGAAGGGCAGCAGATTCTGCCATAAAGTAGACGCCACAAAAGACAATATGTGGTGCTGTAATTGGCGCCACCTTGCGTGCAAGCTCTAAGGAGTCGCCAACGATATCACAGTGATCAACAATTTCTTGCGCCTGATAGTGATGTCCAACAATGCAGACAGCATTGCCAAGCTTTGCCTTAAGACTTTTAATTTCATCTGCTATATTTTGCATAATTTTTCCTAATATATCAAAAATAAAGACGCATGTCTTCTTGGTTTTAAAAACAAACTGAAACATAAGATAGATTTTTAAGAACTCTTAAAAATATCTTTTCTATTTTTACCATCAAAAAGAGCCAACTGCCTAGTTAAACAGGTGGTTTTTTTGAAGGGGGGTATGGGGGGAAACTTTTTTTTCCCAAAAAAAGTTTACCCCCACAAGTTTTTCAG
>CAYJHT010000095.1:0-7276 GCA_964369615.1 uncultured Desulfovibrionaceae bacterium | reverse complement strand
AAGAATTTATTTAGAAACAGCCCCTAGGTAGTTGGCGCTTTTTAATGAAAAACACACACTTCTTTTTATAAGCATTTTTGTACACTCTCTGACAACAATCGTGCACTTTCAAACTGTCTCAAGAGTATTTAACGCACACTATTGAGAACAAGCCACACAATGAGAATGCCGTAGTACATAGACCTTTTATATCGTGGCAGACTGCGCTGCATAGCGTCCGCCGGGAAGCTTTTTAACAAGTCCGCTTAACTCCATTTCTATTAAAAGCGCCTTTGTGTAATGAACTGTTTTTTTAAGCGAGAGGCAAAGAGTGTCGATATCTGCTTCACTGTGTGCGTGCAATGTATCTAGTACGCATTGTATGGCTTCTTGTTCGTCAGGGGCACGTTCAGCGGCTAATTCCAAGCTTGATACAGGAGCTGCCTCAAGCACTGATTCAGACGCAGATTCAAACTCCATGTAATGCAATGTATCGGACAGTTCCCCACAAACTTTACCAGTCCCCTGCCACAGCATATCGGGAGCATCCGTATTGCTCTCCTCGCAAGGCATAGACGAGGCTGCCTCATCGCGCTTGTTGTCGCACTCGTCCAAGGCATGCATACGAGAACGCGCTGCAAAGGGCACACGCTCCATATAGACACAACCAAGTGAAGGAGGTGCACCTATTTTTATCTCTGTGGCCGGTGGCGCGACATGCGCGGCTTTGCCGGACGCACCTTGCTCAACCGCATCGTGTTCGTGCTTATGCGCCTGCGTAAAAAGCTTTTTTGCCTCGCTAAAGGCTCTGAGCGTTTCTGTAAGGTCACGTAAAATATCTTCTGCATGAAAAACGGGCTTTGCACCTTGCCGAATCAATTCTTGGCAGCCGTGTGAAGCTGGAGAGGTTGCAAGACCCGGCACGGCAAAAACATCTCGATTTTGTTCAAGTGCCTGGCGCGCTGTAATAAGGCTGCCACTGCGAAGCGCGCCTTCCACCACCAATACCCCCAAGCTTACACCACTAATAACCCTATTTCTCACCGGAAAATTAGTTGCATTTGGCGACGTCCCCGGCGCAAACTCCGAAACCACAAGCCCCTCATGAATCAATCTTTCATAAATATCCTTGTGCTTTTGCGGATAAACAACATCTATCCCCGTCCCAAGCACGGCAATACTTTTGCCAATGCCTTCAAGAGCTGCCACATGGGCTACACGGTCAATGCCTTGCGCCATACCTGAGACAACGGTCACACCGGCCTTTGTCATATCTCGTGTGACAAGAGATGCAATGCGCACGCCTTCAGCTGTGCAGTTTCTCGAACCGACAACGGCAAAGCACGGTCCTGCAAGAAGGCTTACATCGCCGCGATAATACAGTAAGCAAGGCGCGTCTATGAGCGCGCGTAAAAGCGACGGATACTCCCTATGATGCCACATAAGAATGCGCATTTCAGTACATTGCGCGACATTCCATTCTTTCTGTGCGCTCGTGCGCCATGCACCCGTTGCAAATTGGGCTGCTTTATGCGCGGGGATGCCAGCCTCATCCCAAGACTTTGTATTTTGCACAGCATCGTAGGCTGAGCCAAAGTAGTGCAAAAGGCGCGCAACGCTTCTAGGCCCCAATCCTTGGCTGTGTCGTAAAGCCAAGGAAGCCCAGAATTGCGTTCGCTCTTCATCACAAAAGTCTTGCCAGCATTTCCTCATGCAACACCTTATCCTCTTTAACGCACCTTACTGCGGGCGATGCGGGCGGCATTGGTCTTTGGAAAGTCTGCGATGACGGCGCGGTATTGCATAGCGGCATTATCTGCATCTCCAAGCTTTTGATATGTCATGCCTGCTTTGAGAAGGGCATCAGCATTCTTATCATGCTTTGGGTATCCGGCGGTCACTTGCTTAAAAGCAAGTAAGGCATCGGAATAATTTCCTTGTGAATAATAGCTTTCACCAATCCAATAATAGGCATTTGCGGCGAGCGTGCTTGTGGGGTAATTTTGTAAAAATGTTTGGAACTTTGCGCGTCCTTCTTGTGATTTTCCGGCAAGGACAAGGTCGAGGGCTTGTTTATACGCACCTTGTACGCCGGCTGTGGTGGGCGTATATTGCGGCTGCGGGGCGGGGGCGGGGCGTGTTGGATTGGCAGCTGGCGCCATGACGGCTGGCGCGGGCGATGCTGCTACAAGGTGGTTTGGAATTTGGGTTGTACTTTGTGTCGCTTGCTGGCCTTGTCCCGTGTACGGTCCTTGTCCGGGGGCATATACAGGATTTTCCGGTGGCAAGTAGGTGTGTTGTCCTGTGTGTTGTACGGCTTGTTGCGGTGGCATTTGTTGTGCGTTCGCGCTAGGCGCAAGCACGCCCATGGGCGCTTGTTGTGTCGGTGCGCCTGATGGTGTTCCTGCGTGCGTATTGTTCATTTGGGCTGTTGCCGGTAAGGTAGGGACATGGCTGCTTGGCACGCGATTGTGCGTTGTGGGTCTATTTGGCGATTGCTGTGCATTTACACGTTGCACCGGAGGCGTCGCGACAGCGACGGGCGTTGTCTGCAAAGGTTTTGGATGTGCAGTCCAGCCAGTATTCTTACCTGCTTTGTTGCGCACTTCATAGACTTGATTTGTGTTTTGCATAACAGCCAAGCGATCTTCAATATTGTCAATGCGGTGTCCCATTTCCACAATATTATTTTGATTTTCCAAGGGTGTTACGGTTGTCGTTGCTTGTCTGCTTGTGCATGCAGACACTAAGGAACATGACAAGAGCAGAACGCTCAGTCCTTTTGTCAGAGGAGACAGCGAAGTGTCCTTTGGGGCTACACGATCTTCTGCTCTTACGCACTTTCCTGATATTTTTTCTTGCTTTTCCATTACTTTCCTCCTTAACTAACTATGTCAATGCACGCTCACCTTCAGAAGCGTTCAAAAGTCTTTCCTCACGAACATAACGCGCATGCCCAAAATACCCAGTGCAAAAACCGTGCGCAAGGTATAGCCTGCCTCACTGAGCAGAAACAAAATCCAGAGCCAAGGGCACAAGGAATGCAGCACTTAAAATAAAGGCTAAAGTAAACGTCGCTTTATGACGCAAGGGCGTTTTACTGCGCGCGCCAATCGCCCACAAAATCCCCGGTATACTCCACAATAACAAATAGAACACACCATATATGAAGTCAGAATTTTGTAAAAAATCCTCCCCACGCAATACGACAGTAAAATGCAGTGCAGTGACTATGGTTAATGTAAACCACAGCAAAAACCAGCCATTGCGTGCCCAAAGAGCGCACCAAGGTAACATCTGAGCGTAGTAATCGCGTCCGAAATCGTCGCGCGCTCTGCGCAGCAAAAGCCACATACAAGCAAGACCGCCGGACAAGCTCACAGCAAGTGTGGGGATATAGGGCGCAACATTCCAAAAATATATCCAGAGATTAGACGAAAACTGAGGTAAAAAAAACAGACCCAAGGCCGTCGGCAATTCTGCCCCTATTGTGACATGATAATTCAATATGCATACTGTGCCATAGAGCGCAAGTGCATTCCAAAAAAGCACAAGAATAAGTAAACTTTGATGCACAAGGCGCACATTTTTCAAAGAACGCCAAAAAGCATACACACAAGTCATCACCAGCGCTGCGCATAAAAGTGTGACCCATATAAGCGCTTGTGCTTGCATGAGGATTGTGCTCGGCTCGAGAATTTGACGCAAGAGCGCCATAACATCTTGCCATGAGGTGAAGGAAGACGAGAGCAGTGCCGTACCCCCAAAAAGCGGCGCCAAAAGCGCAGACCCTACATGACGCCAAAGTAAGAGTGCGCCCACGCTCGTCACAATCCAGCTTAAAAAGCAGCAGCACTGTGCAACTTGTTTGGCGCATTTGTCATAGGCACTGCGCTTTCTTGTGATTGCGAGTCCTTGGCCTGTGAGTATCATGAGTGGCAGGCTGACAAGTCCAAGCAAGCACAGGGCACAAAAGAAAAAAAGTGCCAATTCTATAAAGTTTTGCTGCGACAAAGCCATAAGTGAAGGGAACAAAAGCTCCAAAGACAATGTATCCATCTATGATAACCCTTTTATATTTCAATATCTTTTTTCTATTTATACGCATCTTACGCGCAGAGTGCCTCTTTTTATTGTCCTTTGTCAAGGTCAAAGATGCGTCTTACAATACTTATACGCGATTCGGACGTTTCCTTGGCGAGTGCGCGTGCACTTAGGCTTTGTGAACATTGACCGCCGTCTTTTAAAAAAGCGATAGGCGCATGGTTTAACTTACGAACAAGGGCGCCAACCATCGCAGTAAGTGCTTGTTCTATATGCGCATCGACAGCACCTTGGGCATGAAGCTTTTTCAAGGTACGTTGCAATTCTTCTGCACCGAGGCGCTCTGCTCTGTGAATAATATCCACAATAGTCGGCTGCACATCAAGGCTTGCAAGCCAATGCCGAAAAAGCAGCACTTCATCTTGCACAATATTTCCTGCCTTAAGCGCTTCGTCGCGACGATGGGCAAGGTTTTCTTCCACAACTTCCTTAAGATCGTCAATATCATACAGATAGACATTATCAAGAGCATTCACGTCAGGATCAATGTCGCGCGGCACGGCGATATCAATAAAGAACATGGGGCGATGTTTTCTTAAGCGAAGAACGTGTTGTACATCCTTTGCGCATAAAATCGGTTCAGTAGCTCCTGTGGATGTGATAATAATATCCACATCCACCAAGTGATCTACAAGTTTATCAAATGCAATGGCAGTGCCTTGAAATTGTTCTGCAAGTTCTTGTCCACGTTCCATGGTGCGGTTTGCCACATAAATATGGTTAATCCCTGCTTGAAGCAAGTGTGTAGCTGCAAGCTCTGCCATCTCCCCTGCCCCGACGAGCATGGCTCTATGCGCGTTCATATGTCCGAAAATACGTTTCGCAAGTTCCACTGCCGCATAGCTTATAGAGACAGCGCTTGAGGCTATGGCTGTTTCTGTACGCACGCGTTTTGCTGCAGAAAAGGCCTTATGCAAAAGCCTGTTAATAATGGTTCCGCTGCTTTTATTTTCTACGGCTTTACGATACGCGTCCTTGAGTTGCCCCAATATTTGCGGCTCTCCCAAGACCATGGAATCAAGACTTGATGCGACTCTAAAAAGATGCCGTATAGCCTCTTCTTGCCGATGAACGTAGACGTGTGGGCGCAAAACATCCACGTCTTGGTTACACGCATGCGCCCAAAGCTTAAGAATATGCTCAACAACAGTGCTCTGACTCGTATCATCCTCTGCCTTTGCGGCAACAGAAGGCATTTTTTCCACTGCAAGAATCTCAACTCGATTGCATGTAGAAAGAATCAAAACCTCGCCTATGCCCTGCCCCTGCGTACTTGCACATGGAATAGGCCATTGATCGGGTGTACATCGGTTTGCAAGAGCAAAACGTTCACGTATATCCACGCCTGCTGTCTTGTGGTTAAGCCCCACAATATATATACATCGCCGCATAGGTGCTGTGTTTTCGTGTGTCATGAGTTTTCTATTTTAGGTGAAGTTGTGGTGCGTTTCAAAAAAGGCATTAACCACGAGGATGGAAAAAACACTGAGACCAAAAAGCCACAAGGCCACAAGTGCAGGTTTGCGCCCGCGTAAGCCCTGGATGGTGCGCATATGAAAAAGCCATGCAAACAGCGCCCAAACAACAAGGGAGACAACTTCCTTTGGATCGCCGCTCATGACAAAACCCCATGTGCTTGATGCCCATGTAAAACCTGCTAAAATACCTATGGTAAAAAGAGGAAAACCAAGCAGCACAGTCACCGCATTGATTTTATCAAGTATCGCAAGTGCGGGAAAATCTTTTTGAAAACCTGCGAGCGGTTCTTTTGCTTTAATGCGTTTTTCCACAAAAATAAAGACGACTCCCGCAGCAAAAGCCAATGCCATAAGCGCAAGACTCAAATAAAGCGCTCCTATATGCAGTGCATAAAAGGCGCCCCCCAAGGTCTGCGGCAAAGCAATTTCTACACGCAAAAAACGCCACGACATAAGAAAGAGCATAAGGGCAAGCGGTGTCAAAAAAAGCGTCGGCGTAGGACTACGCCACTTCACAGAAGCGCCAATGCCGCATAAAACCATAAACCATGCCAGAATCTGCAAATACGCTCCCCAACTCAGTCCACCCGGCAAAAAACCGTGTATGCCGCGCATCATATCAAAGGTTTGCATCGCAAAACCTGCCACAGTAAAGCCCGCAGCCACAAGGCGTATAGTATGCTTGCGTGCAAGCATACCCACAACACCTATGCCCGTTGCAAAGGCATAGAGCGACATGATAATAAATGTACTGTGTTCAAACGATATCATAAAGCAACTCCGCAATATATTTATGCAAACTCATTGGCAAAATATTTTGTAAAAGAGCCACGCACTGCGTTTTGTTTCCTTCTGCCAAGGCATAGCGCAAGGGGGAATGCACAAGAGCACGAAAAAGTGTTGTATTGCGCCCTGTTTCTTCCTGCAATGCAAGAACCAAGGGACGCAGCCGCCCCAAAAGAAGCGTCATAGGCGCATGCGGCACTAACCACTCCTCAAGCTCTGTACGCAACACACGCGACCATGCAGGGCTTGCTCCCTCCGTCATAAGCGCAGCACTGAGAGTGCTCCCGCCAACAGAGACGCGCGCAAGCGCCGGAACAATACAATCACCTTCCAAGGGCGCGTCCGTGCAATTACACAAAATCCCCAAGTCACGGCACAATCGTGCAATATGTGCATTAAGCTCTCTTTGCGACGTACATACAAAAACAAGGCGCCTGCCTTCAAGATCTGTTTCTACAAATGTCCGATTCTCGCATCGAAAAGCAGCCCCCCCATGCAGTCCAGACCATGCTTCAGAAAAGCCGCATTTGTCTAAAACAAGCACATCTTCTGCGCCCGCCGCCTGCAAGCCTTGCGCCTTGCGCAAACCTACAGAACCCGCACCCACAATAAGGCAAGGTACACGGCGTATATTTATAGCAAGAGGATAATACATATTCTTCATTCCGTCAAAATAGATAGATTGTAGCGTAACTGCCCCAAGGCACTATAGTCGCTTACTCGCCACGACGCAACTCTATTTCAAGGGAGTTTTTTTCTGGAAGCTTATTTTTTCCTAAAAGACTTATGGGGGAAAACTTTTTTTCCTAAAAAAAGTTTTCCCCCAAAACCTAAAAACACTCTTCAATGAAATGCCGCTTTTTAAAACACTCTCAAAAAACACCTTTTCAAATCTTCCATTAAAAAGCGCCAACTACCTAGTTAAACAG
>CAYJHT010000094.1:0-7288 GCA_964369615.1 uncultured Desulfovibrionaceae bacterium | reverse complement strand
TTTGGGGGAAAAATTTTTTTTCCTAAAAAAAGTTTTCCCTCAAGAAAAAAACTTAAAAAAATAAAAACTTAAAAAAATAAAAAAAAGTTTCCCCCAAACCCCTTTTAAAAAAACCTTTTATTTTCGCTTGCGTTTTTTTATCATTCCTCATACAATGCGCTCCACCAAGAGAGGAGGGGGTGATATCTGTGCCCGGTGTATTTTTAAATGAAGATGATTATAACTTCGACATCGCGTTGCGCCGCTTTAAAAAGCAGGTGGAAAAGGCTGGTGTGCTTTCTGAAATGAAAAAGCGCCAACATTATGAAAAGCCTAGCGTCATGCGTAAGAAGAAGAAGGCAGCTGCCAGAAAGCGTCTTATGAAGAAGATGAGAAAGATGAATATGGGTTAAAGGATTATATCCTTGTCACTTTTGAAAAAAAGTTGCCATAAAGCATAGTTCTGCGGGGGATTCGCGTGCCGAATTTCCCGCCTTTCCTGTTTGTGCCGTAATACACCCTTTAAAACTGTCGCAGCATGTGACAGACTGGTTTAGCACCAAAAGGACACATCCATGACCTTAACTGAACGCATAGATAAAGACTATATCACCGCCTACAAGGCCAAGGAACAACTCACTCTCGACGTTTTGCGCCTTTTGAAAACGGCCGCAAAAAACGTACTTGTAGAAAAAAAACGTATCGATGGCGCTCTTGATGACGCAGAAATGATGGATGTTCTTTTGCGTCAAGCCAAACAGCGCCAAGACTCTATTGAACAATATACATCCGCCAACCGCCCCGACCTTGCTGAACGTGAAGCGGCAGAACTTGTCGTCTTGCAACAGTACTTGCCAAAAGCATTGACGGAAGAAGAAGTGGACGCAGCTATTTTAGCGGCTATTGCGCACACAGGCGCAGCAAGTCCTAAGGACATGGGCAAGGTTATCAATCATATTATGGCTGATTATAAAGGCCAAGTGGATGGCAAGATGCTTTCTACAAAAGTCCGCGAAAAGCTTAGCGCCGTATAATTTATGACCACAGTGCTCACAAATAGCCATAAGGCTTTAGAATTTGACAAGGTGCTTGAACATCTTGCTCGTTTGTGTCTTTCGTCATCTGGAAGGGATGCGGCTCTTTCTTTGCGTCCCTTTGCAAGTGCGCACGACGCCATGGAAGCCGCACTTCTTTATGACGAATGCCGCATTTGGTCAGTTGCGGCGCAAGCACATAAAAAGCCATTTCGCATGTCAGCCTTTCCAGAAACAGGCGCTATCGCAGGTTTCTTGCGCTCACAAAGAGCTATACTTGATATTGATGCCCTCTGGACATTGCGCGAAGTGCTGCGTATGGCACAAGAAGCGGCCACCTCCATTGTTCCCATATCTGACAACAACAGCACTGTTTTATGGCCACGCCTTGTACAATTTGTCGAGAATAATCCTTTGCCGGAAGCTCTGACAGCTGCGCTTCAGCGTTGCCTCTCCGACGACGGCCTCATACGCGACGAAAGCTCGCCGGAGCTTTTGCTTGTACGCACACAGCTTCGCAGCTTGCACCAAAGTTGTATGCGTAAAGTAAAGGACTTCGCCGCTCAATACAATATTTTGCATTACTTGCAAGACGAATTTATGACCCTTGCGTCAGACCGCTACGTCCTTCCCTTAAAGGCAAACTTTAAGGGACGCTTGCAAGGCATCATTCATGACTGGTCGCAGACAGGGGAAACGTGCTATTTTGAGCCTATGTTTCTTGTAGAAATCAATAATAATTTGCAAGAACTCAAGCGACAAGAGCACGAGGAAGAGCGTAAAGTCATGGAGTATTTGACAGGACTTGTGCGCGATTGCTTGCCCGCCGTCCAACACGCACACACCTTACTTACGCGCCTTGATGTGCTTCTTGCGCAGGCAAAGCTCGCAGACGCTATGGCGTCGCAACAGCGGCATGCAAGCAATAAGAAAAAAGCGACACCTGTCTTGCAGGAATGCGTTTGTGTGACCTTGAGCGACATTACTGTAGCGCACGAAGGCGCCCATGACAAGGACGCTGGACATAAGGTATTCTTGCCTGAGGCACGCCACCCGCTTCTTGCACTCGCCTCTGCCGCTCAGCCTATTGATATTACTTTGGAGGCAGGAGAACGCGGCCTTGTCATTTCCGGCGGCAATGCCGGTGGCAAAACAGTGTGCCTGAAAACATTGGGGCTTATTGCGCTTATGAGTATGAGCGGCATGCCTGTGCCAGTGGGTCGCGGCGCAATCATTCCTTTTTGGCGTTATATTCATGCATTTATTGGCGATGAACAAAGCCTTGACGACAATGTTTCCACATTTACGGCGCAAATCCGTCATTTGACGACCGCGTGGGAAACGGCCTCCTCGCACAGCCTTATCCTTTTAGACGAATTTGGCGCAGGTACAGACCCCGCACAAGGCGCAGCGCTGGCGCAAGCAGTGCTTGACGCCTTGCTGGATAAAGATGTGACCGTGGTTGCGGCAACACACTTTCCCGCACTCAAGACATATGCCTTGACGCGCGAAAAAGCGCGCGCCGCCTCTGTACTTTTTGATCCAAGCACAAAACGTCCGCTTTTCCGTTTGGCTTATGACCAAGTCGGGGCAAGTCAGGCATTGGATGTCGCACGCGAACACGGTTTACCGGAAAGTATTGTGCGTCGTGCGGAGCATTATCTTTTACAAGACGGCGAAGATACGACAATGCTTATTGAGCGCTTAAACCAGCTTGCTGTGGTGCGTGAAGGGGAAATTGCAAGTCTTAAGAAAGAGCAAGAAGCGCAACGCCAAAAGCGCTTGCGTCTTGATGAGCGCTTTGAGCGCGAACGCGTGAAATTATATGATGAAGTGCGCGGCAAGGCACAAGAGCTTATGGCAGCATGGAAGGCCGGCAAGGTGTCGCATAAGCAGGCTTTAAAGGATATGTCACGCTTACGCGCACAAGTCGCAAATACGTCTCAATCGCACGCAGACAGCGAGCAAACACCCACAAATACCACCCTTCTTGAGACATTGCGTGTGGGGCAAAGCATTTTGCACCGCTCCTTTGGGAAGAAGGGGAAGATCTGCGAAATTGATGTGCGCAAAAAGCGCGTGCGTATGGATATGGGCGGTGTCACGCTGTGGGCGGACGTGGCAGACTTGGGTGCTAGCACAGCAGGCGATGTGCACATTCCACAAAAACCAGCGGCGCCGGCAAAACGCACGGGCGTTGTTTTGACACAAACAAGCACCACAGCGCCCTTGTCCTTGTCCTTACGCTTGGACGTGCGCGGCAAAAGAGCGGATGTGGCTCTTGCCGATTTAGAGCGTTTCTTGGATAAGGCTTTGCTTGGTGGCAGAGAATGTGTAGAAATTGTCCACGGACGCGGCACAGGTGTCTTACGTAAATAAATTCATACATTTTTACGCACCTTTACGGCTGTAGACAGCTTTGAACTCGCACCGGAAGACAGGGGCGGCGATGGTATGACCATTGTGACGCTACGCTGATAGGCAGGATGTAAAACTCGATGGACTTTCAATCTGCGCGTCGTCATATACGACAACATATCAACATGATTGACGTGGTGCGTCGTTATGTGGAAGTAAAGCGTAATGGTTCGCGCTGGGTTGGGCGTTGCCCCTTCCATCAAGAAAAGACGCCTTCCTTTTCAATCAATGAAGAGGAAGGGCTGTTTTATTGCTTCGGCTGCCAAGCATCCGGTGACCTTTTTGACTTTTACGGGCGTATCAATGGTTTGGACTTTAAGGAAACCTTTGCGCAACTGGCTGTAGAAGCGGGTTTAAACTTACAAAGCATTCAAGGCGGCAGTAAGCAGAGTGAAAAAGACGTACTCGCGCGTCGTTCCGCACGACAAAATATAAAACGTATGTACGAAATAGCCACGGCGCATTTTGTGGCAAATTTGCAAGAAAATGACGCTGCCGATTGCCGTGAATACATAGAGCGTCGCAAGATCTCACCGGAAATAGTCAAACACTTTGGCCTTGGCTGGGCAAAGAGCGACTGGCAGGCGCTGGCGCAGACATTAGGCCAAGGCGGTTTTTCTGACAGTGAAGGCATGGAATCCGGACTTTTAGCACGAAGTGAGAAAACAGGACGCGCTTATGACCGCTTTCGTGGGCGCCTTATGTTTCCCATCCGTTCTTTATCACAGGATGTTATCGCCTTTGGCGGAAGAATTATTGGAAATCAAGACGAGGCAAAGTATATAAATAGTTCAGATTCTCTCATTTATAAAAAAGGAGAGCATCTTTATGGGCTTGCGCAAGCCAGACGAGGTATTACTCTAAAGGGAAGAGCCCTTTTGACCGAAGGGTATATGGATGTATTAACACTGCATCAATTCGGCTTCGTGAACGCTGTCGGGGTGCTTGGCACAGCGTTAACGCCTGACCAAGTAAAACGCCTTTCAGGCTTTACATCCCATGTCGTTCTGCTCTTTGACGGGGATGTGGCAGGACGCAAGGCGGCCTTAAAAGCGTGCGAAATGTTCTTGATTCGCGGGCTTGAATGTCGTGTGGTGCTCTTGCCGGACGGTGAAGATATCGACAGCCTTTTACACGCAAAGGGCGTAGAAGCATTTGAAGAATTAGAACAAAGAGCGCCGGAAGGCTTAAAGTTTTGTACAGATGTTTTACGCACAAAATCGCCGCGAGAAGCTGTTGATTGGGCAAGAAATTTCTTACAGCAAGTAGAAATACAAGAGCTCATAAGCCCCTTTGCCAGTGCGATTGCACAAAATTTGCGCATTGCAGAAGACAGCTTGCGTGACAATACACGTAAAGCAAAGTATTTTGCACAAGTAAAAAAACGCGAACAGGAAGAACGTCAAGGGCACACGAAAAGCAATACTCTCGCACAAGGATCACACGATGCCCCCCCTCTCGCCTTTGTCGATAGCTCTGCCGATAGCTATACGCATAACGAGTGGGACACAAGCTTTGAGCCATATAACGATGCACACGAAAGCATGCCACACACCATGGCACAGCATGCGCGCACAGGTCCCACAGGCAAAGCACTGACAGCGGAAGCCATGCGAGATAAACAAATTTTAATGTATGCCGTTCGCTATCCGCATAGACTGGAGGACTTGCGTAATATTGGCGCAGACTTTGCCTTAAATACCTTCGTCGCACGCCAGCTTTGGGATAAACTCGAAGCTTTTGACGCAGATATGGTCTTCGCTGAGCTTAATGAACGTGAAAAAGTATTCTGGGTGCAATGTCGTACTGGCGAAGTACCTCCCATTGATTCAGGAGATACCGAACTTGAGTGGTTGACAAAAGAATTACACGCCCTTGCCGAAACAGAACAAAAAAGCGCCCTTGCTGCTGCTTTGCGCGAAAATGCCGGCACCGGAAATTTTGAAGCAGACTTGGAGTATCTTAAATTGATACAAGAAAGTCTGAGGAAACATGATGCATAAACTGTAAAATATGTTTTTTACAGGTGTATATATTTTTCATACAGGCAAAAACAGTCTGTTATGACAGTTTCAAGAGACTGTGAAGGAGTTCTCTCATGAACAATCTTAAAGATATTCAACAAATTAAAACACTCATCGCCAAGGGCAAAACAACGGGCTTTCTGACCTTCGAAGAGGTAAATAAAGCCTTACCTATGGAGATGAGCGCTTCTGAACAACAGTTCGATGAAATTATCAGTATTTTTGAGCAGCTCGAAATTGTCATTGTGGACTCAGAAAAGGACGGAAAAAAAATAAGCGTCCCCACCGCAGAGACAGACGAAACTGTGACGGAAACATCCCTTGACCTTGTCGAAGATGATGAAGCCGTAGACTACTCCTCCAGAAGCACAGACCCTGTGCGCATGTACTTGCGAGAAATGGGCGCTGTCCCCTTGCTTGACCGTGATGGCGAAGTCGTCATTGCCAAAAAAATCGAAATAGGCGAACAAGACGTCCTCTATGCCCTTGTAGAAGTCCCTGTGGCTGTGGAAGAGCTTATCAACGTAGGTGAGGATTTACGCCTCAATCGTATAAAACTAAAAGACGTTGTAAAAACCATTGAAGAAGACGACCCGAGCGAAGATGAGATGAGCCAGCGTTCGCGTGTCATCTTTCTTCTTGATGAGATTAAGGGTACATTCCGCAAAAAGAAGAAAATTTATGCAAAACTCGACGATTGCTGCACCCTTGAACGCCGTGTCACGGGTATTCAAAAAGAAATTCTGAGTTACAAAGAAGAAATTGTCACACGTTTGCGCGATATTAAACTTGAAAAAACACTTATTGACCGCATCATTGAGACAGTAGAAGACTATGTGCGCCAAATGCACAATTGCCAACGCGACCTCTCCGCATATATTTTATCAACAGGACGCACACAACTTGAAATTCAGATTCTTTTCAGTGACCTAGAACTGCGCAATGTCAGCCCAACAGATGCGGCAAAAGAACTGCACCTCAGCGTGGATGAATTATTTTCCTTTAAAGAAATGATTACAGGGAAGATTGAAATATTAAGACGACTCCAAGAAAAATGCTGCCACAATGTCACAGACCTTGAAGAAGTGCTCTGGCGTATTAAGCGCGGCAATACCGCCGCCATGCGTGCCAAACAAGAACTCATTCGTTCAAACCTACGCCTCGTTGTCTCAATTGCCAAAAAATACACCAACCGCGGCCTCCAATTTCTTGACCTTATCCAAGAAGGGAATATTGGTCTTATGAAAGCCGTCGATAAATTTGAATATCAACGAGGATACAAGTTTTCTACCTATGCCACATGGTGGATACGCCAAGCAATCACACGCGCCATAGCAGACCAAGCGCGCACCATCCGTATTCCTGTACACATGATTGAAACTATCAATAAATTGATCCGTACCTCTCGTTATCTCGTGCAAGAACTCGGTCGCGACCCTACCCCCGAAGAAATTGCAGAGCGCATGGAATATCCCGTGGACAAGGTGAAAAAGGTCTTAAAAATTGCCAAGGAACCCATCTCCCTCGAAACACCTATCGGGGATGAAGAAGATTCAAGTCTCGGCGATTTTATCGAAGACAAAAAAGCCGTGGCACCGGCTGAAGAAGTCATAAACACAAAGCTCTCAGAGCAGCTTGCGTCCGTCTTGGCAGATTTAACCCCCCGTGAAGAACAAGTGTTGCGCAAGCGCTTTGGCATTTCAGAAAAAAGTGATCACACACTTGAAGAAGTAGGCAAACTCTTTAATGTAACGCGTGAACGTATTCGTCAAATTGAAGCAAAAGCACTACGCAAACTACGCCACCCCATCCGCAGTCAAGTATTACGATCAT
>CAYJHT010000093.1:0-7291 GCA_964369615.1 uncultured Desulfovibrionaceae bacterium | reverse complement strand
TTTCCCCCAAGAAAAAAGTTTTCCCCAAAGCTCTTTCAAAAAATCTTTGAGCCCACGTAAAACATGACAGGTGCAACAGCGCCATTATGCGTCTTTAACGATACCAGTGTCTAACCAGTAGCCCTCATCAAGTTTCATGGTTTGTAAGCGTATGACCACGTCCTTGATGTTGACATCATTGCCTTGCTCATCAACAATATATTCAATTTCAAATTCTCCCTCGTCCTTTTCCATATTTTCGTCTGCGTGGTTGGATGTGGAGAGGGTGAGGCCGACAGTGTAGGGGAGTCGTCCGGCTGCGCGTGCTTGTGCATCTGCTGAACTGAATGTCATTAAATGATAGCGCGTTGTGGGCCAGCGTTCTGCATTGACTTGTCTGTAGCCAATCGGCAAGGGGCCGTTAAATGAGACCTTTCGCGGCGCAATGGCTTCTTGTTTTGTGCTTTTGACATCTACTTCAAACCAGATTTTGGCGTCGCGCAATTGTCCTGAAAGGTCAAGCTCGCCCACGTATCTTGCTGTGGATGTAAGTTGTAATTTATTGACATCAAAGGAAAATCCTTCCAAATGGCCTTCTGCCAAGGCGCACAAAATGGCACCAACGACGACGGTTGTTTTTGGATCGACGATGCGTCCGTGTACGTCTGCAAAGGGATACCAATTGCCTACGTGGTATTGTCGCATCGGGATGATGCGATCCGGCGGGACGGGGAGCTTTGCAAGCACAGGAGTCACAATGCCGCTCCATGCACTTGGTCTGCCGGTGAGGAGGAGGATATCGCAGTCAAGGAGGTGAACGACTTCGCACAAATCAGAGAGTGCTTGTCCTAGGGTTGTGCAAATAATTTTTTCCACCGCAGCCGGATTAACGCGCACTTCTACATCCATGAGGGAGAAGGGCTCATGCCCGCCTTGTGGCATATGGGCATTGACAGCCTTTTCGACGGCTTGAATAATGTGTGCTTGCGGCAGCGGATGGAAGAAGTGCTCTGGAATATCAATCCCTTCTAAGCATGCAAAAGAATCGATGTGTTCTGCATTGTCGTCGCTTGTGTTCTGTACATGTGGCGATTTCTTGAAGAAGTCTTTTAAACGACACGTGAAGCTTGCGAAGTTTTTTTGCAATTGTTTTGTTTCAATGCTGTGCTGATAGAGCATTTCGCACAGTCCAAGAAGGCCAATCGCCATGGGGACAGCCACTTGACGCACAAAGCGTGCGCGCAAATTGCGGCGCTCTTGGGAGTCGCCGCTCACATCTCGCCCAAAAAGATGCCCTATAAGTGCGCGGGAATCTGCGATACCGGCCTTTGTAAAAGCGTCTGTCAGACAAGGAATAACTTGCAATGAGACAATATCACGCAAGACTTCATCGCCTGCAATATTAAAGCCGTCGCGAAATTCCATATGCGGAATGATGCGCGCCGTGTCGCCTTCGGGACTTGAAAGCTCATAGGTGGCAATTGATAGATCCATAGTGCCACCGCCTGTATCAATGGAGGCTATGCGCATGCAGGGCTTGTTGGCATACTTTGCCCGAGGCTTGCCGAGAAGGTTAAAGAGGTGGTGCGCGTCTCCGTGATATTTCACAGAAAGCTCATTATAAATATACACAATCTGTGAGCAGCTCGCTTCATCCCAATCGCAGCGAACTTGGGGGCTTATGCGATAATCATTGGACGGGGGCAGGGCATTTTTGTCTCTGTTGACATAGCACTCAGACCAGTCAAGGGCTTCCCAAACAACGCGCACGGCCCATGACACCCATCGGCGAAAAATTTCCTTTTCCGCAACAGGCATAGCCGTAGGCACAGTGAAGAGCACACGACGCAATCTGCGCGGAATATTTGGGAGAACACGCCGCTCACGGGTGGCAGGGGCGTTGATGGTGACGAGGGCTTGCGTGAGAATTTCTCCCATCATAAAGAGCATAAGGGACGAACGCGTAAAGAGCGATTCAAAGGCAGGTTCTCGTTTTTGGATGCGCAAATTGCGCGAACGCTTAAAGCGCGGGTCGTCAAAGCACAAAAGGGGCGTGCCTTCTGTATTGACCTGCTTTGCAAAAAGGCCGCTTGCCACCATGGGTTCCTTGGTTTCTCCCGTATTAAAGCGCCACGATTGCTTGCGCGTGCGCTCATCCCATAGGTAGCGCTTGGGACTTGACATGCCTGTACTGCCTTCGGCACATATGGCGCGTGTGGCAAGGCGTGCGGCCTCAGGACCTACGCGCACGGCAGAAGGCCATGCAAAGGCAGGCTTGCGACGACCGGAGCGGCGGCTTAAAAGATCATTGCCAAAGGAGGCAGGGACAAATTCCACGCGCGTTTCAAAGGGTTCGCTATACGTATTTTCCGGTGCGCTGATATCGCGCAATTCCAGCAAGTAGCTGTCGTTTAAGCTTGTAATTTGTTGGGGGAGCGTTTCCACTAATATTCCCGTGGTGCGTGAATTGCCAATATCAAGGATAAGGTCAACTTCTACAGGCTGCTCGCGCGCGGGATTGATGACATGGATACTGGTATTTTCCAAGGCAATGCGCAGTATTTCAAGCCATGTGAGATAGGAAGCAAGGTGCTCAAGGACATTTTCGTTATTATCCTTCCACGAGCCGCGCCCTTGATAAATGCGCGTGCGATACGTGTTATATAATCCTGCAAGCCATTCATCTACCCATACGGCATTGAGAAACCATGCATTGTCGCGTACATGGTGCGCCAAAGCAAAATGCCCGTGGGCGGAAATATCGCGCTGAGAGAGGGCGTGATAGTGTTCGCCTTCCGTGGGCATGGCTTCTTCTACGGTGTCAAAAAGTAAGGTCAGTTTGAGTGTGCCTGTCGCATCTTCCACCATACGCGCACGCGCCCAATTGGACGGGCCATATTCAAAGCGTTCGCCGCCATCTTCCCATTTTTGCTCGCGTGTGCGCAGCACAGGGATGGGAACCCATGCATTACACCAAACTTCCAAGACATTTTGAATGTTCATGGAATAGTCAGGTTCGCACGGTTCATGGGTCAGCTGATCGATATATCCGGCTTCGTCCTTTTCAAGGCAACGCAGGAAATGATCATAACGCCCGCCGCCTTGAGCCTGTTTTCTTTCTTCTTTAAAGGGGCGAATAAGGCGCGGCAAGGCTGATTTTTGCAAAGAAAAATCTAAGAATTGCGGACAACCGCCCGGAATAAGGGTGACACTGCGAAATTTCTTTTCCATAGATTACTTCCTGTAGAAACGGGCGTCCCATTGATTTCTGCGGCCGTTATTGGTTGAAGTGCCTTTGCAATTTGTCGAATTATCCGAACCTGTACACTGCACGGTCTCAGGCACATAGGAATTGCCATCGGGGCAGCGTGCGGGAAAGCTTTTCATGGTCAAACTGCCACCACGTCCAAATTGCGCTTCCACGCCGCCTGTACACACAGCGCCGTTTTGTTCACGTATTATTTGACGACCTTGTCCATTTTTGTCAAAACAATATTCTGTGACAACCGGCTCGCCGGTGCGGCTGTTGAAGAGGTCTGTCACGCTGCGCCAGCACCCTTCAAGAAAGCTTAAGTCATTTTCTTCGCGCGCATTGTCAGGAATGCGTAAGGGGTCATCTTTTTGCGGTTTTTGCTCAGGCTTCTTTTCTGGTTCAGGCTTTTTTTCTGGTTTCGGCTCAGGCAAAGGCTCTGGTTCTGGCTCTTCTTCTGGTGTCATTGCTAAGAAGGGTTCTGTTTGCGGTGGTTCTACGAGACGCTCCTCTTCTACGAGAAGTTCCTCCTCAAGGGGCGCCTCTTCTTGTCCAAAGAAGGGGGGCTGTGTGGCTGGCTCTTCCACTAGAGGCTTTTCTGGCAGAGGCTCTTCTACAGGAGGAATGACGACCGGCTCTTGAGGTTTCTGCGGCGGAATACACAAGGCGGCTTTTTCTTCAAGTTGTCTGCGCAAAACGTCAAGCTCTGAGAATAAGCCTGCCCCCTTAGCCTTTTCTTCCTCAATCTCTTCGCTCAAATCGACTTCGGGCATGGTGGGCGTACAACCGGCAGGGAAGGGGATTTTGAAAAAGCCAAGCGCACTGAGCAAAAGAAGAAGTAAAAGCAAGAAAAGTAGAAGAGGCAAAAGCCAACCTAGCAAGGGAAAGCAGCCCCTGCGTGAAGCGACGAACGTGCTTTCATTTACAGGTGCGGCCGCTACAGGCGTTTCGACAGGAGTTTCAATAGGCGCGGCCTCGGCGGCGCTTGGCATCGCCACTGCCGCCGCTGCCACTGCTGCCGCAGGAATAAAACCAATGCGTGTCAAATCCTCCGGTTTTGCACCGACAGTTCCGGGCGCAAAACCCCAATTGAGCACCACAGGATGCCCATTCATAAGCCATACATCATCCTCACTCGGATGCTGTAAGGCAAATTTCAGGATTTCACCGCTCAAAATATTTTGATTGTCGCCACTTTGAATAAGCGCGTCAGCCTTTGCACTGATATCTTGCGCCAAAGCATGAACCCTCTGCAAAGCGGCATTACGCTGTTCTTCGGGCAATGCGCTGACAGCAATCGCTGTCCCATGCCCCAAAGCCTCGTGCGCATACCAATCAATAGATGCCCGACTGCCACTGCCTTCGCTGTGCACAGGTTCTGCCAAGAGCGTCGCATGCTGCGGGCTTATAGACTGTAAAAGAGCGTTGACCTGATGAAAACAATCCGTAACAAAAATGCCCTGACTCGCCAATGGACGAAGTTCTACGCGCGATGTTGTCGTAATAAATGCGCCTGCCATGACTTATTTCTCCCCTTCTGTTGCATTGGGTTGACCCTTGTCAGGTTCCCCCTTACTTGGCGCGGGCGCCACAGTGAAAGGCACATTGTGTTGTTGTAAAAACTTCACAATCGCCGTGCTTATTATGGCAAGGTTCGACTGCCTGTAGGACTCATCGTCCATACGGATGTAAGTATTAACACCGACAACTTCACCGCGCGCATTCACCAAGGGGCCACCGCTGTTTCCTTGTGAAACAACAGCCGTATGAAATATAAGGGGAGGACTTTTGTCTTGAATAACACTCACACTGCCTTCAGAATACACAACTTCCGGTGGGGCACTCACATGCCCTTCAAGGAGTGCTTGAAAGTTTGGATCGTCCTCTGTAATGGCGGCCGGAAAACCCCATGCACTGACCCTTTGCGTGCGTACAACGTTTAAGGCAAATGACAGCGGTGGAATATTCGTAATATTTGTTTGCAATACCGCAAAATCTTCTGCCTGCACATTGCTGATAGCAAGAGCACGCGCTTGTGTAGCCGAACCTTGAAACTTGCCAATCACATAGATGGTGCTGTTTTTGTTTGGTACGACATGTCTGTTGGTGAAAATAATGCCGGGCGCAATAAAGAAACCTGTGCCTGAGCTTACATTCCCATTTTTATCGCCCACAAGAATAAGCACGGTGGCGCGTTCCAGTTTTTGGGCAATGGAGAGAGCGTCTGCACTTGGCGCTTCGTTGAGCTGCCCCTCATTAGCTTGAGGCTGTGAGGTGCTGGGAGGTGAAGCATTCTCCGTATTTGACAGAGGTGGTGGCGGTGGCGCTTCAGCTTGTGTTGCAGGTTGTCCAGAAGGTGTCGCCGTATTTGGGGCAGGCAATACAGAGCCGCCGCCTTGCGGTGGTTGATAGGGGAGTATGGCACCTTCACCCAAGAGAAATTCTTTAATTGTACAC
Organism: uncultured Desulfovibrionaceae bacterium; assembly: GCA_964369615.1. Taxonomy (GTDB): domain Bacteria; phylum Desulfobacterota; class Desulfovibrionia; order Desulfovibrionales; family Desulfovibrionaceae; genus CAYJAD01. The sequence continues at coordinate 1,605 of CAYJHT010000093.1, read as the reverse complement.
GGCTCTTTTGCAAGAAGCGCACGTAAACGCTGCGCCTCAGACTCCAATTGGGCATTATGATTTTGCTGCTCTTCCACAAGCGCCTTTTGATGTGCTTCTTGAGCGGCGCGCTTTGCTTCGAGCACTGCCAGTTGATTTTGCATGCTTTGCCAAAAGAGCCATGCAAAAAGCAGTATGCTTAGAAAAAGAAGAAAGAGCGCCCATACCCAAGGGCGTGCATACCATGCAACTACAGGCGCAACTATAGGCGCAGACGCAGGAGCGGCGCTTGTTTCGGTGCTGCTGTTGTCTGTCGTCGTGTTCGTCTGCGCATTATCAGCATCTTGCGAAGCGGACGTGTTTTCTTCTGTGTTGTGCGGCCCTGTTTTTTCTGGCTGTTGATCTTGCGACATAATGTACCCCTAGGGCGTCATGAGTATATGAGCGTTGCAAGGGGAGCACTCTGGGAACACAGCCGCATCCCCCTTACAACAAATCAAATGATAAAAAATCACTCCAAAGCTTTATCTACACTTGCAAAGCAGCTTCTAAGATACGGTCGTTGTTTGCAATTTGTGCTTCAAGATCTTGGTGCGTGTTTTGAAGTTCAGTGCGCGAGCGTTGCCATTGTTGTGTACTCGTGGTCGCTTGACGAACTTCATTACGTACTTGACTATTTTGTGTTCTGCTCTTCTTTGGCGGATTTAATTCGGCAGACATAATTTCTTTATACTGAGTGTCCTTTTCCGCCATATTATTATAGGTAGTTTGAAGGATACGAGACGTTTCTTCAAGTCCTGCACGAATTTCTTCATAGCGGTTTGTCAGCTCAATCTTGCTGATTTTACCAGCTTTCGCATCGGCGAGGATACGCTTAAATTCCGTGTCATAACATTTTGCAGCGACCTGTGCTGCCGCATTTGCACGCCCCATATGCGTAGTTTCAGCGTCAAGTTGGGATGCATATTGAGTATAAAATGCCGCATCACGCTGATTTTGTTGTGATGTTCCGTACATATGTCCCGCAACAGCGCCACTCACACCGCCAACAGCACCACCAATAACAGCACCTTCCACACTGCCAGTTGTAAGACCACCAATGAGCGCACCAATAATCGCACCCGCAGCCGCGCCGCCAGCAGTAGCCTTACCCACGCTGTGTTCCTCCGCCCGCAATTGCTCGACAGGCTTGTAGCACGAAGGGTAGTAATGGACACTTGTTGTCTGCGCGCCATACTTGCTCGCGCATCCTGAAAGAGGAAGGATAGCCAACATAAAAGCAAGGCACAATGTTCGTTTTGACAGTAAAAACATCTGTTTACCTCCTAAGGTAATGTGTTATTCCCTCACAACACTCTAAAACCAAAAGACAGAGAACACCGCACAAAATCGTGTGCATCAATCCATTTGCTAAGATACGGTGCGTCTTCGCAACACTTTTTTGTATAAAAAAGAAAATTCTTTTTTGCAAGAAAAATACTGCCTCCTGTCCTAGGGGCTGTTTCTAAATAAAGATATTTTTGTTTTTTTGAAAGGCTTGTGGGGGGAAAACTTTTTTTGGGAAAAAAAAGTTTCCCCCCACAGCTCTGCTCTCTGTATCCCTAAGGCTCGTTCCTCGCCTAAGGG
>CAYJHT010000092.1:0-7305 GCA_964369615.1 uncultured Desulfovibrionaceae bacterium | reverse complement strand
ACCCTTCAGAAGAATGCAAAAATGCAAAAGGATCTATTTAGAAACACTCCCTAGTGTATTGTAAAATCTAAAAATTTTTTTGAAAGGGGTTCGGGGAACATTTTTTTTCTTCTTGGGGAACGCTTTTTTTCTAAAAAAGTGTTCCCTCAAGAAAAAAGTTTCCCTCTATATATTTTTTAGAAAAAAATCTATTTTTTTAATCTGTTATAACTAAATGAGATTTTCAAGAAAAAATTAAATGACTTTGACGCTCTGTTCCGTCTTGACATTTAGTGCCAATGCCGTGTAAGAGGTTCAATTCGCGAGGATACGACAGTGAAATGCTACATTCCCTATAATGACATAGTACAACAAACGCAGCAAGGCATGCTTGAGCTCTGCGTCGATGATGCAGGCGTATGGTCTGAACCAATCGCAGAATTTCGTCTTAATATTCGTATAGAAGAACCACTGCGCGCCAATCTGACGCTTATTCCTGTACGCCCCGAAGTGGGCACGACAAGCATCACAGGAATTATGGTGCGCGGCACGCTCACAGGACAGGTCGTGCAAGAATGTGATAGGTGCGCAGAGGATGCGCCGACGCACATCCGGCACACATTTGAGATTTTTGAAACTGTGCCAACGCAAGACGACGTGAGCCTCTACGCTAAAAACGAAACAGGCCTTTTTGACGATGATGCCGATGACGGCGCCGATGGTGCTGACGACACGCAAAACCACTTTGTCTACAAGGGCAATGCCCTCGTCTTGGACGTGGGCGCACTGTGCTGGGAGGAGTTTATGCTCGCCCTGCCTATGCGACCCTTGTGCAAACAATCATGTAAGGGCTTATGTACTCACTGTGGTACAGATTTAAATTCAGGTACTTGCGCGTGCAAAGACGAAACAGGCGACCCACGCCTTGCCGCCTTGCGTGCGTTAAAGATACAATCTTAAAGAGTTGATAAGAGAGGTATATTATGGCTGTTCAACAGAACAAAAAATCCCGTTCAAGAAAGGGTATGCGTCGTTCCCATGACCGCGTGGCAGTGCCCACAGTGGTTTACTGCTCCTGCGGCGAGCCTACTTTGCCCCATTGTGTGTGCGCAAGCTGCGGCACATACAAAGGCCGCAAAGTTATTGAGGCGTCCTCCGGCTCTATGTAAGCCGGCGCCATGGTAAGCGTGCAGGACATATCTAGATGGAACACTCGTCCGATATAAACACCACCGACAACAGCGGCCTTGCCGCAAACACTGTCCCCGTCATAGCTGTCGATGCCATGGGGGGAGACTTTGGCCCTTCTGTGGTGGTGCCGGGTGCCATTGAGGCTGCACGCCTGCATAATCTTGAGGTGCTCCTTGTAGGCGATACGCCGCGCATTGAGGCAGAGCTTGAGCGTCTGTCTGCGTCTGTATCCTTAGAAGGAGTGCGTTTTTCTATTAGGCACGCAAGTGATGTCGTGCGTATGAATGAAAAACCCTCAGATATTTTGCGCCGTAAGAAGGACGCCTCCATTCAGGTGGCTTGTCGTTTGGTGCGTGAAGGTGCGGCGCAGGCTGTCGTAAGCGCGGGACATTCCGGCGCGACGGTGGCCTGCGGCATGTTCATCGTTGGGCGCATTCAAGGCGTTGAACGCCCGGCCTTGACAACCCTCTTACCCACAGAAAAAAAACCCTTGGTACTGCTTGACTGCGGCGCCAATGTAGATTGCAGACCCTATCATTTATTCCAGTTCGGACTTATGGGCGACGCCTTTGCCCGTGATCTCTTGGATTATACCTCGCCGCGCGTAAGCTTGCTGAGTATCGGTGAGGAAGAAGGAAAGGGCAATATACAAGTGAAAGAGGCCTATGAACTGCTCAAAATGGCGCAGAACCTCAACTTTGCAGGCAATTGTGAAGGACGCGACCTCTTTACGGGGGAAGTGGAAGTGGTCATCTGCGACGGCTTCATGGGCAATGTGGTGCTTAAAATGAGTGAGGGGCTTTCTTCCTCCCTCATACGCATCTTGAAGAGAAATTTAAAATCCGGCATCTTAACGGCTCTTGGCGCAAAACTTGCGCAAAAAGCCTTTAAGAATTTCGCGGCTACCGTGGACTATGCCGAGTATGGGGGAGCTCCCGTACTTGGCTTGCAAGGGCTAACCCTTGTGTGTCATGGCAAGTCCAACTCAAAAGCCATGTGTAGTGCAATCAAGATGGCTGGTACCTTTGTTGCCAAAGGAACCAATGCCCGTCTTGCAGAAACTATTATGGCGAACGATGAGCTGACGCGCTTTAGCAGAGCATTGTAAAGCATCATCATTTAAGAATTTTTATGAATACACATTGCGCTATACGTGGCTTTGCCACCTCCCTCCCCGCCCGCATCCTGACAAATGACGACTTAAGCCTTCTTGTAGATACCAACGACGAATGGATTCGCACACGTACAGGCATAACAGAGCGCCGTGTCCTGAGCGAAGACGAAAGCCCCGTGACTTTTGCCTGCAATGCAGCGCAAGACGCGCTCCGTGCCGCAGGCGTCAGCGCACAGCAGGTGACGCATGTGCTTGTGGCAACGTGTACGCCGGAGTATTTGTGCCCGTCCACCGCAAGCCGTATAGCTGGCACTCTTGGCTGCGCATCACATGTCATGGCATTGGATTTTAATGCCGCCTGCACGGGTTTTGTCTATGGTCTTTCCCTCTCACAAGCTCTTATAACACAGGCTATAACCTCCCAATCGCAGACCCCTGTTGTCTTGCTTGTATGTGTCGAAGCGCTCACGCGACGCATGAACTGGAAAGACAGGAGTACAGCTGTGCTCTTTGGCGACGGCGCCTGCGCCTTGGTACTTTCTTCAGCAAATATGACAGATGTGCATGATGCCACGGGTAAGCCTCCTCAAACTAAGGGCATCGTCAATGACGTGGCCTGCCACAGCGATGGCACCTTGTGGGAACTTATCAACATTGGCGGTGGCACAAAGAATGCCTACGCAGTGGGCGATGTGCTCGAGGAAGACTTCTTCTTGCACATGCAAGGGCGGGACGTCTTTAAGCATGCCGTGCGCAACTTGACCGCAGTGTGTCAAGACGTGGTGAAGCGCAACGGCTACACCATGGATGATGTAGATCTTTTTGTGCCGCATCAAGCAAATTTACGCATCATTGAGGCGGTCGGACAGCGCTTAGCTCTTCCTGAGCACAAAGTATTCACAAATGTACAAAAGTATGGCAACACCTCCTCCGTCTCTGTTCCCTTGGCCTTAGCCGAGGCGCGACTTGCACATCCTAGTGCATCTCGCGTGCTTGTGGCGGCAGTGGGGGCAGGCTTTACATGGGGCGCAGCCCTTTTGGAATTTGAGAAATAAGACGCCTTCTCTTGCAAAAGTGCAGGCATTGAGTATAAAAATAGCCGTATTTTTTTTGCACAGAACTCGTTGAAATTTCTTGCGCCTTACGATATACAAAAACGCAAACGGGGGCGGGCTTAGGGAAATTGTTCTGAGAGCACGCAAAGACAGGCATAAAACAGAGTGTATTTTTTGAAACAAAGTGACAATTTATGAGTGAATGTGTAAAAACAGCGCTGGTAACAGGCGCCTCGCGCGGTATCGGCAAGGCCATTGCCGAATGCCTTGCAGAACAAGGTTTTCAAGTATTTCTGACCTATGTCAGCAAAGCCCATGAAGCGCAAGCTGTTGTACAAAGCATCTGCGATAAAGGCGGCAAAGCAGAAGCCTTTTGCCTCAATGTGGGCGACGCAGACGCTGTGACACAATTTTTTGCCACGCACATAAAAGAAGCCGTGGCTCAAGGGCACATTTCCCTCGACGTACTCGTCAACAATGCCGGTATCACAAAGGACGGCTTCCTCTTACGCATGAAGGATGCAGACTTTGACTCGGTTTTACAAGTAAACTTGCGCGGCGCCTTTATGTGCTTGCGCGAATCTGCCAAGATAATGTCAAAACAACGTCGTGGCAGTATTGTCAATATTTCATCGGTAGTTGGGCAGATGGGCAATGCCGGTCAGCTCAATTACGCGGCAGCTAAAGCAGGTTTGCACGGGCTTACCATGTCGGCTGCCAAGGAGCTTGCAGCGCGCAATATAACGGTGAATACCGTAGCGCCCGGCTTCATTGAAACGGATATGACGGCAGGGCTCTCGCAAGAAGTACGCGATGCCTATGCCGCGGGCATTCCCTTAAAACGCATGGGCACACCGGAAGATGTGGCGCATGCTGTGGCCTTTTTGGTATCAGAAAAAGCCACATATATTACGGGACAACTTCTTGCCGTCAATGGCGGCATGTATTGTTAATAAACGAGATGGAGGCAAGTATGTCTGATGTTGCTCAAAAAGTAACAAATATCATTGTGGAACAACTTGGTGTTTCTGCCAACGAAGTCAAACCCGGTGCATCCTTTGTGGAAGACCTTGGCGCAGATTCCTTGGATTTGACGGAACTCATCATGGCTATTGAAGAAGAATTTGATATCGAAATCGCTGATGATGACGCACAAAATATTCTGAAAGTACAAGATGCTATCAGCTATATTGAAAGCAAACAATAAATGATTTTTTCGCAGCGCATGCAGGGAGACCACTCCCCCCATGCGCTGCAAAATAGAGACATTTATGAAGACGCTGCCTCACTGCACTGGCAGAGCAGTGTTCTTAAATTTTTAAATATTTGCTCTAGGGGACGAGGAGTTTGTCCATGATTCGGAAGCGAGTTGTCGTAACAGGACTGTCAGCCATAACACCGCTTGGCAATGATTTGCAAAGCACATGGGACCGCCTTGTAGCAGGTGAGTCCGGCATTGATACCATCACCGCATTTGACGCCAGCAACTATGATTCACGCATTGCGGGAGAAGTGCGCGGCCTCAATATAGATGCGTATATCCCACCAAAACAAGCACGCCGCATGGATCGCTTCACTCAATTTGCTGTGGCCTCGGGCAAAATGCTCTTGGAACACGCAAAATACGTCATAGATGACAAGAATGCCGAACGCGTCGACGTCGTACTCGGCGTAGGCCTAGGCGGCCTCTCCACACTCGAAGCCTTCCACACCAAACTTCTGCAAGCTGGCCCAAATAAAATTTCCCCCTTCATGATACCCATGCTCATCGCAAACATGGGACCTGGGCAAATTGCTATATTTTCCGGCGCAAAAGGAAATAACTTCGTCGCCACTTCCGCCTGCGCCTCCGCTCTGCACGCCATAGGCAGCGCGTGGAGCGAAATGCTCCTTGGACGCTGTGACGCCGTTATCACAGGCGGCGTCGAAGCAACCGTTACACCCCTCGGCGTCTCTGGATTCACCGCACTAAAAGCACTCTCCACTCGCAACGATGAACCCCAAAAAGCCTCGCGACCCTTCGACAAAGAACGCAATGGCTTCGTCATCGGCGAAGGTGCAGGACTCATCCTGCTCGAACCACTCGAAGACGCACTCGCACGAAATGCCACCATCTACGCAGAAATCGTCGGCTACGGAACATCCTGTGATGCCTACCATATGACCGCACCGGCAGAATCTGGAGAAGGCATGGCTCGCGCCATGAGCAATGCTCTGCGCGACGCACAACTCAAACCCACAGACATCGATCACATAAATGCACACGGCACTTCAACCGCTCTCAACGATGCCTGCGAAACACGCGCCATTAAAACCGTCTTTGGCGAACACGCCGCACAGATACGCATATCTGCCACAAAATCGATGACAGGACACCTCCTCGGCGCAGCAGGCGGCATTGAAAGCGTCTTCAGTATCATGGCGCTGCACAATGACACGGTCCCCGGAACCATCAATCGTGACACACCCGACCCCGATTGCGACCTTAACTACATGGTCAATGGCTCCGAAAAATACGCCTGCAACTACGCCATGTGCAACTCCTTTGGATTCGGCGGCACAAATGCAAGCCTCATTTTCAAAAAGTGGTTAGGCAAATAGTCACTCACAATTTTTAAGAATACCATAGAGAAAAAACATGCACGAACTATTCCTCCAAGATCCCGAAATCGCAAAAATTATTGGCCTTGAATCACAACGCCAAATGACAAAACTCGAACTCATTGCCTCCGAAAACTTTGTCTCAACAGCCGTGCGCGAAGCCCAAGGCTCCGTACTCACACATAAATACGCCGAAGGCTACCCCGGAAAACGCTACTACGGCGGCTGCGAATTTGTAGATATGGCAGAAGAACTCGCCATAACTCGCGCAAAGGATATCTTCCAATGTGACTACATCAATATGCAGCCACATTCCGGCTCACAAGCCAATATGGCCGCCTACCTCTCCTGTATCAAGAACGGCGACACAGTCCTTGGCATGGACCTCTCACACGGCGGACATCTCACTCACGGCAGCCCCGTCAACTTTTCCGGAAAATTCTTCAACATAGTAAGCTACGGCGTCCGTAAAGAAACAGGACGCATCGATTACGAACAAGTGCTTGAAAAAGCAAAAGAACACAAGCCGGCACTCATCGTTGCAGGCGCCTCAGCCTATGCACGCGTCATCGATTTCGAAAAATTCCGCGCCATAGCCGATGAAGTTGGTGCAAAGCTGATGGTTGATATGGCTCACATCGCAGGACTCGTCGCCGCAGGCGTCCATCCTTCACCCATCCCTCACGCACACATAACAACCACCACCACACACAAAACGCTGCGCGGCCCGCGCGGCGGCATGATTCTCGCCTCCGAAGAATCCGCAAAATCACTCAATAGCCAAATATTCCCCGGTATCCAAGGCGGCCCACTCATGCACGTCATCGCCGCAAAAGCCGTCGCACTCGGAGAAGCGCAACACCCCACATTCAAAATATACCAACAGCAAGTTATAAAAAACGCCGTCATACTTGCACAGTGCCTCACCGACGCAGGCTTTGACCTTGTCTCCGGCGGCACAGACAACCACCTCATCCTCCTCGACCTCACAAACAAAGATATCACAGGCAAGGACGCAGAGCACGCCCTCGACGCCGCAGGCATGACCGTCAACAAAAACACCGTCCCCTTTGAAACACGCTCTCCATTCGTCACTTCCGGCATACGCCTCGGCACACCAGCCCTCACCACACGCGGCATGAAAGAAGACGACATGCAAAGAGTCGCAGCATGGATAGTTGACGCCCTCTCCGCAATAGGCCAAGACGCAAAGCTTAAAGCAATCAGCGACGACGTAGAGCGCTTCGCACGCCAATTCCCACTCTTTGCTCAATAGAAAATTTTTTATTTTTGTTTTTTTCTTTTTCTAAGCACTTGGGGGGAAACTTTTTTTAGGAAAAAAAAGTTTCCCCCCAAACCCCCCTT
>CAYJHT010000091.1:0-7314 GCA_964369615.1 uncultured Desulfovibrionaceae bacterium | reverse complement strand
TCCCCCCGCAAAAAAGAAAAAGAAAAACAGTTTTGAGATTTTACAAGGCACTAGGCGCGCCTAGCATTTGCCTCTTACAAAATGCTCAAAAATGACATTTTGGTATTTTTTAAAACACCCTCTATAAAACTATAATACACTGAATATAAAAAAATTCTCTCGGACACACTCCTGTTTTCTACATTTATGCAAAAAAATCTGCCTCCTCGCTCGACCGGATTTACAAAAAAAAGAACAAAATTGTAGAAACAATCTATTGTGTTCAATGCACGTTCTTCTTTGAGCTTGAAAAAAATATGTGTGTCAAGCACTTATGGCATTTGGCACTATTTATGCTATAGGAAAAACAAGGTCATTGCATATATGGCAGCGTGTACCTACACCTCACAGCTCAACAGCACAGTAAAGACTTGATTCACACACGCTGCCCCCCCCGGGGAATGTATCCCCAGAATATGCAAAGACCTGATGACATATTATGACTACTTTTAAGGAGAAAAGCATGACCTTTCATACAGAACCTTGTTGCACAGACGCAGCTGATTTCACAACAAAGAAAAAAAACCCTTGCTTTAAGCATATATACGCACAAGATGCCTTTAATTTGCAAACCATGCGCCAACGCCTGCCCAGCGATATCTATAATAATATGGAAGGAATTGTACAACGCGGCGAACGCTTGCCCATCGACATGGCAAATATTGTCGCAAACTCTATGAAGGATTGGGCTATTGAAAATGGCGCAACACACTTCACCCATTGGTTCCAACCCATGACAGGATGCACCGCAGAAAAACATGATACCTTCTTTAGCCCCAATCAAGACGGTATTGTCATGACAAAGTTCTCTGGCAAAACGCTTATCTGCGGCGAACCAGACGCATCCTCCTTCCCTTCTGGCGGCATTCGCTCCACTTTTGAAGCGCGCGGATACACAGCATGGGATCCCACTGTCCCCGCCTTTTTAGTCGATGGAAAGCAAGGGAAAACTCTTCATATTCCGAGCGTCTTTTATTCGTATTCCGGCGAAGCTTTGGATAGAAAAATCCCTTTATTGCGCTCCATTGAAGCAATCTCAAAGAGTGCTGTGCGTGTATTACATCTTTTTGGAAAAACACAAGTCACAAGCGCGCGCTCCATGGTGGGTGCAGAACAAGAGTACTTCCTTGTCGATGCGGAACTTGCAAAGCAAAGGCCGGACATATTGCTCACAGGCCGCACACTTCTCGGTGCGCCAAGCCCGAAAGGCCAAGAGCTGGAAGATCAATATTTTGGGACAACACCCAAGCGTGTCATGGACTTCATGCAAGACCTTGAAGTGCGACTTTTCCGTCTTGGCATTCCCATTCATACACGACACAATGAAGTTGCCCCCGGTCAGTTTGAACTAGCTCCCTTGTATGAAGAGGCCAATATCGCCACCGACCACAATATGCTCACCATGAACATCTTGCGTAGTACGGCGCAAGAACACGGTTTTGTATGCCTTTTGCACGAAAAACCCTTTGACGGCGTCAACGGAAGCGGCAAGCACAATAACTGGTCTATCAGCGATTCGACAGGTCATAACTTGCTTGAGCCGGGCGAAACACCCTTGGAAAATGCGCAATTCTTGGTGTTCTTGGCGGCTGTCTTGCGTGCTGTTCACAAGCATTCTGATGTTTTACGCCTTGGCACTGTGGGCGCAGGCAACGACCACCGTCTCGGCGCCAACGAGGCGCCACCGGCTATTATTTCTGTTTTCCTTGGAGACTTGCTCACAGATGTCATTCAAACCATCATCGACGGCGGAACAGAGCTTTCCACAAAGAACGAGGGCATCGAAATAGGCGTATCTGCCTTGCCTGTCCTTATGCGTGACTATTCTGACAGAAACAGGACAAGCCCTTTTGCCTTTACAGGAAATAAATTTGAGTTTAGAACAGTAGGCGCTTCGCAATCCATTGCACCCGTCAATATTTGCTTGAACACAGCTGTCGCCTGCGCTCTTGATGATATTGCCACAAGCCTTGAAGCCTTGATGGCTGAGGGAAAGAGCATACAAGAAGCCTTACAAGTGTTCTTGCCACGCGTTTTCAAGGAGCATTTGCCCGTCGTATTTAACGGCAATGGCTATGCGGACGAGTGGAAGGTGGAAGCGGAAAAGCGTGGACTTTTGAATTTGTCCAATACAGTTTCTGCCCTTAAGCGCTATCATTTGCCAGAGGTCAAAAGTGTTTTTGAGAGAATGCATGTACTGAACGAGCGTGAGCTTTTGGCGCGTCAGGAAATTCTTTTTGAGGCTTATATCAAAACTATTTGCATTGAATCAAAGGTGCTTTTGTCTATGATTCAAGAAAGGGTACTTCCCGTCGTCCAAGCTACACAAACAAAGCTTGCCAACCTTGTGACGAGCACGAAATCCATCCTAGGCGATGCCGCCATGGAAGAGTCTATTTTTACGGCATTCCGTCAGACTCACGTGGATTTATATACAAGCACGAAGCTTTTAGCCGCCCGCATTGAGGATTTGGAAAAGGTTGACGGCGTCGAAGCACAAGCAGACTTTGCTCTTGAGCATTTGACCATTCTTATGCAAACATGCCGCACTCATTGCGATACGCTTGAGCGCCTTGTTGATGACAGGGATTGGGAAATGCCAAAGTATGCTGCTCTGATGTGGACGCATTAAGTCGGAAAGTGTATTTTTAATTTTTTTCTGAAAGGCTTGTGGGGGGAAACTTTTTTTAGGAAAAAAAGTTTCCCCCCACAAGTGCCTTTCAACTTGAATATAAACTAAGATTTAGCTGTCTTTCTCACGCTGAAAATATATGCACTTTTGAGGTATGATTTATGCAAAATATACAAACATCATTATATAATACGCAACAAGAACACGACGCCTGCGGCGTAGGCTTTATAGGAAGTATTGAGAATATCGCACAGCACAAGGTGGTAGAATACGCCCTGCATGCCATGTCGCGATTAACGCACAGGGGCGGGCAAGAAGACGACGAAAAAATGTCCGACGGTTCCGGCATTTTGACACCCATCCCACAAGAACTTTTCAGCGAAATCTTTCCTCATATATGTGAAAAAGGCATCCAATGGGGCATAGGCTCCTTTTTCCTGCCCTATGACAGTTTTCTCAATGAATGCCTGCGCGAATGCATCAGCGCCGCGGCAACAGCGTGCGGCTTTAGGGTGGAACAATACCGCGAAGTCCCCACAGATATCAACATTCTTTCACGAAAAGTGCTGGCAACACTGCCGGAATTTACGCATATTCTTTTTATTGCCGAAGCTGAACATATCACAGACAATAACAGAGAACAACATCTCTACCTGTTAAGAAAGCATATAGAACGTGAAGCAGTACGAATTTTACAAAAATATACTATTGACTTAAGCGCCTTTCATGTGGCGAGCCTCTCTGCACGCACGATTATTTATAAAGGGATTTTACCGGGCAAAAACCTTGGCGCTTTTTATCCAGATTTGACCCATGCAAAGTACAAAGTACCTTTTGCGATTTTCCATGAACGCTTCAGTACAAATACAAAGCCATCATGGCATTTGACACAGCCATTCAGACATATTGCCCATAATGGTGAAATCAATACAATCCGCGGCAATATGATGCAAATGAGCATTCGAGAAGCGTCCTTACGTTCTCAGATCTTAGGTGAATCTTTACCGCAATTATTGCCCTGCATCCATCCAAGTACGAGCGATTCCGGTGCTTTTGACAATGTCGTTGAACTACTCTTTCACGGCGGCTATAGTATTGAACATGCTATCAGCACCATGATTCCCGAACCCACACAACTTAAAGAAGATGCTGACGCCTTCGCTCAAAAAAAGCACGCCTTCTATGCTTATCATGAGCGCTTGATGGAACCGTGGGACGGCCCTACAACCATGGTCTTTACCGACGGGCACAGCAAGGTCGGCGCAACGCTTGACAGAAATGGCTTACGCCCTTGCCGCTATTCTGTCACCAGCGACAATATTATTGTGGTCTCGTCAGAAGTAGGCGTTATCGACGCGCTCTTGAACGCGTCGGATGTCACCTATGTTTCACAGGGACAGTTAGCACCGCGAACACTCTTAGTGGTGGATTTTGCGCAAAAACGCGTCCTTTTTGATACGGAAATCAAGGAAAAACTGTGCAGTTTGGCAGACTATTCCCATCTCTTGGCAGCAAAGCGCATCGATATTCATGAAGACGGCGCCGCAGCCTATGAAGCACGTGCAGAGTATATAACAGCACAAGAAAAATATGTCGATCTCTTTGGACTTGGGGAAAAATCTCCGGAAACGACGATTTTCTCCATGGTACAAACAAAGGAAGAACCTGTCGGTGCTATGGGGCTTGATGAGCCCTTGGCGGTACTCAGCTCTAAGCCGCAGTCACTCTTCAATTATTTTAAGCAGCTCTTTGCACAGGTGACAAATCCCTCTATCGACCCAATCCGCGAGAGCCTTTCTATGTCACTGCGCTCAAACCTCGGGGGCAAGGGCAATCTCTTTCAAGATACCACCGAACATGCGCCTTATTTTGCCTTGGGAAATCCCTTTGTGTATCAAAAAAATATGGACGATATACGCGCCTATACAGATATTAAAACACAAACCCTCAGCATAAACTTGCCCCTACATGCAGGTTTTCACGCTTTTTGTACGACACTAGAAAGCCTGTGCCTTGCAGCACAAAAGGCAGTCTATGAAGGTGCGCGCGTCATTATTCTTTCTGACAAAGAGTTGACAAAGGACACCATGCCTCTTCCGGCGCTCCTTGCGGTAGCGGCTGTGCATCAAGCGCTCGTCCGAAAGCACTTGCGTCATGCCTGTGATATTGTCCTTGAAAGCGGACAAGTCTTTGAAGTTATGCACATGGCTCTTTTGCTTTCCTTTGGCGCCAATGCCATTTATCCCTATGCCGCCCTTGCCTCCATAGGAAATATGGTGAAAAATGGCCAGAAAAAATGTGCCTTTGACGCAGAAACAGCCATGCAACGCTATTATGAGGCATTAAGCAAAGGACTGCTCAAAGTCTTTGCGCGTCTTGGCGTTTCAACTCTGGCATCCTTTATTGGCTCCAAGGCCTTCGAATGCATAGGCTTAAGCAAAACAGTAGTCGACACCTACTTCACACACACCCTGTCGCGTATCGGCGGCATCGAACTTGAAGATATATACACAGAAAATTATGAACGATTCATGTCATTCATAATTAAAACCCAAGGCGTTTCAAAAAGTGACAAGCACATCTGGACAAAGGAAATCTGCTCCATATTGCGCACCTCTGTCACAGAAAACAGCTATCATTTTTTTGAACTGTACACAAAGCAATTAAATAAACAAGAAGAGGATATTACACTTCGCTCCGTCTGGAAATTCAAAAAAACACAGCCCATTGACATTGATCGAGTAGAAGATATTACGGACATTCGCCGCCGCTTTTTTGCCGCACCCATGTCACTTGGTGCACTCAGCCAAGAATCGCACGAATGCATCACCGCCGCCTTCAATAACCTTGGCCTTATGTCAAATTGCGGCGAAGGCGGTGAAGAAGTCGCACGCTCACGTTCACGCGGCTCTGAACATGATTTGTGCTCACGCGTGCGTCAAATTGCCTCTGGTCGATTCGGCGTCACCGCAGAATATCTCGCCGCCGGCGATGAAGTCCAAATTAAAATCGCCCAAGGCGCAAAGCCCGGCGAAGGGGGACAATTGCCCGCCCATAAAGTAACCCCCTATATCGCCCGTGTAAGGCACACAAAGGAGCACGTCTCCCTCATCTCACCACCGCCTCACCATGATATCTACTCCATTGAAGACTTGGCGCAGCTCATATACGATATAAAAAAGCTCAAAAAAGGACTGAAAGTCTCCGTAAAACTCGTCGCACAAGCAGGCATAGGTACTGTCGCTGTCGGCGTCGTTAAAGCAGGCGCAGACGGCATCTGCATTTCAGGACACGACGGAGGCACAGGCGCCGCCCCTCTTTCCTCCATATATCATGTAGGGTTACCATGGGAAATAGGCCTCGCAGAAGTGCATCAAGCACTCATTGCCAATGCCATGCGTCACAAAGTCGTCCTCCAGTGCGACGGACAAATTCAATCCGGCAAGGATATCATCACCGCCTTCATGCTGGGCGCCGACGGCGTCGCCTTTGGAACCTCTCTGCTCGTCGCCATGGGCTGCGTCCTGTGCCGCCAATGCTTCAAAGGCATGTGCCCCGTAGGCCTCTGCACTCAAGAAGAAAAACTCCGGACAAAATTTACATCCAAACCAGCGCATATTGAAAATTACGTGAATTTTCTGGCGCAAGAAACACGCACCTACCTCGCCGCCTTAGGCATTGCAACTGTCAACGAACTTATCGGACAAGCACACTTGTTTGAAATAAACGAAAGTATCTTGCCCGCAAAAGCAAAGCACCTTGATATGTCAGCCCTTTTCCAACACCTGCCCTACGCCAAAAGACAGCACAGCACAGCACATTCCATCAAAATCGCAGCATGGGAAGAAGAGTTTTATGAAGCCGCATGCACGGCACTGAAAAATAACACAGCACTCAAATTTACGCAGAAGGTCCACAATACCGACAGAGCCATAGGCACCAATGTAGCAGGCCTTATCGCTTTAAGCTATAAAGACATTCCTGAAAACTTCATTTCCCTCCACTGCCAAGGCACAGCCGGACAAAGTTTCGCCGCCTTCGCTCCCAAGGGACTTTCCTTCTACCTCGAAGGCAGCGCCAATGACTATGTTGCAAAAGGCTTATGCGGCGCACATGTCGTCATTAAAGCTCAAAGCGGCGCTACAAAACTCGAAAATCAAGCTATCATAGGTAATGTTGCCCTCTACGGCGCAACACAAGGCAGCATCTTTGTCAACGGGCGCGCAGGCGAACGCTTCGCCGTACGCAACAGCGGCGCCACTGCCGTTGTTGAAGGCGTTGGTGAACACGCCTGTGAATATATGACCGGCGGCACCATCGTCATCCTTGGCTCCTACGGACACAACTTTGCCGCAGGCATGACCGGCGGCACAATCTTCATCCAAACAACAAGCGAAGACATGGCACAAAAGCTCAACCCACAAAACCTGTGCGCCCTCCCTCTCAACGAAAGCGACACAACACAACTCAAGTCTTTACTCAAAGCACACGCAGAAGCCACAGGTAGCACAAAAGCCCAAAATATCCTCAAAGACTTTCCCACAAGCAGCCTCACCTTTATCAAGGTGCAGCACTGTGAGAAACATAGCAATTAGTCCGGATATTTCATAAGCTGGGGGAGGGGGAAACCTTTTCTGAAGAAA
>CAYJHT010000090.1:0-7380 GCA_964369615.1 uncultured Desulfovibrionaceae bacterium | reverse complement strand
TCTGTTTTGACCCTTCAGAAGAGTGACAAAATGCAAAAGAATTTATTTAGAAACACCCCCCTAACGAGATCTCTACAACGGCATTCTAATTGTGTGAACTATTCTCAGTAGTGCTTGCCAAATACTCTTGAGACAGTTTGAAAATTCACGATTGTTGTCAGAGAGTGTACAAGCATGTTTATAAAAAAAGTGCGTGTTTTTCATTAAAAAGCGCCAACTATTTAGTTAAACAGATGTTTTTTTTGAAAGGGGGTTTGGGGGAAAACTTTTTTTTCCTAAAAAAAGTTTTACCCCAAGAAAAAGGTTTTCCCCAAACCCCTTTCAAAAAAACAAAATTAGAATCACGTGGCTCTCTACATGTTGAGCGAAGTTGACTGTGGACATTTTTTGAGAAGCACGATATATCACCCTATAACCGATAAGAAAAACCATGAAAATACTCGACCTTATACAAAGCGCGTCGCGTCCCTTCGTCTCGTTGGAATTTTTCCCCCCTAAGGATACAACACAATGGCCGACATTTTTTGAAGCTGTAGATAAATTACAAGCGCTTAAGCCCTTGTTTACATCTGTCACCTATGGTGCGGGCGGCTCCTCACAAGACAATACTTTGGAGCTGACAAGCAGGCTCAAACAACGCGGACACGAACCTATGGCACACTTGACCTGCGTAGGAGCAAGTGCTGAGCAAATAGGACTTTTTTTGCGCCAACTTCGCAAAGCAGGTGTAGACAATGTCCTCGCCTTACGAGGTGACCCACCAAACAGCGCGACCGGCGCCCCCTTTGACTGGAACAAGGGAGAATTTCGCTATGCAGAAGACCTCGTCCGCCATATCCGCCGCGTAGAGCCACACATGGGCGTCGCTGTGGCAGGCTACCCCGCCCCCCACCCTGAATCCCTCTCCTTCCGCGCCGACAGGCGCCATACACGCGCAAAAATACGTGCAGGCGCAGACTTTGTCGTGACACAGCTCTTCTTTGATGTGCGCGAATACTTTGACCTTGTAGACGATTTGCGCGAAGCGAAAGTCAACACAGCCGTCATTCCGGGCATTCTGCCCATACAAAACTTTGCTTCCCTACGCCGTGTCCTTGCGCTGTGTGGCGCAAATATTCCGGGTAATCTCTACTTACAACTCGAAGAAGCCCACAACAAAGGCGGCGAAGAAGCCGTGCGTGATGTAGGCATTACATTTGCTGCTAAACAAATCCGTCAACTCATCGACGGAGGTGCGCCCGGTATCCACCTCTATACACTCAATAAAGCAAGTATGTGCTTACGCCTTATGGATACCGTGAAGCTTTAGATGTTTATTATATCCATATATTAGCGAAAAATGCAGAAAGCGACAAGACTCTCAAAAAAGGTCTGGTAAAAGAATAGACTGTCGTGTATACTCCACCTGTTTTAGAGATACAGTCGTCGATGTTTTCTATGGCAGTTCTATTGCAACACTGCGCTGCACGACGACACAGGGACTCGTCAAAAATTTGTTCCAATTTCACGGAGGGAAGCACATGTCGCCGGGAGCAAAAAAATTTCTTTTTGGCATCGTGGCCGTCGTCGTCACCATTATGTACTTTCTTACCCAAGTACGCTTGGACTAAGTAGTCGTAGCGCAGTACACTCGCGTGCTTTCTGCCACTGCAAGAGCCTATTATTGCTTCCAGAAAATATCGTGCTTTTGCTGCTAAAACACGTATTTTGTGTAAGGAGTATGTGGGGAAGTTTGAAAAAAACATCTCACCCTTCCACGCGTCTTGTAAAAAAATCCATTCAGAATCACAGAACAGCACCATAAAACACTTGCTTTTTTTAAAAAATCTTCTAGACTTCCGCGAGAAAAACTACAAAAAAGGAAGCTGTGCCATGTTTTCTGTACGATATGTTCATGCAGCGGACATCCATCTTGATGTCCCCTTTCGCGGCATCTGCCGCGAAATAGACAACGACACCCTGCGCGCCCAATTACGCAAAGCCACATTTACAGCACTCGATCGCCTCGTGGCGCTCTGCCAACGCGAAAGACCAGATTTTGTGGTCATTGCAGGTGACGTCTATAATGAAGACGATCAAAGCCTCAAAGCACAATTACATCTGCACGACGCCTGCACGCGACTTGCTAAAATACATATCCCCGTTTTTATTGTACACGGCAATCATGACCCCATATCCTCACGCCTCAAAACATTGGCATGGCCAGAAAATACGCATATTTTTGGGGAAACTGTAGCCTGCCACAACGTAGAACGGCAAGGAACGCCTGTGGCAGTCGTCCACGGCATAAGCCATGCTTCCGCACGCGAAGGACGCAATCTGGCAAAGGACTTTTCACGACAAAATACTGAAACACAGCTCTTTCAGCTCGGCGTCCTGCACTGCTCTGTGCAAAGCCTCCCCACTGCCGACCGCTACGCACCGTGCACACTTGAAGACCTCAAAGCCGCTCAACTCGACGCATGGGCACTTGGGCACGTACACGCCGCACAAAAACTGTCTGAAGAGCCATTCATTGCTTATTCCGGAAACACACAAGGCATTCACATAAATGAAGATGGCCCTAAAGGCTGCCTCCTCGTAGAAGCAAACCCTAAAGGGAATACTTTTCAAGTCACTGCCACATTCCACAACCTTGCGCCCGTTGAATGGCATACACTGCATATCAACCTTGAAGAAATTGCCACGATGGATGCTGTAGAAAATGCCATGACAAGCGCCATTCAAGAATGCGTTGATGCCGCCTCTGCCCACTGCGAAGCACTCATAGTGCGCCTGCGCCTTGAAGGACGCACAGAATGCCACCAACAATTGCACACGCCACGCGTCATATCAGACCTACTCGAACGGATGCGGGAAAAAACATGGGAAAAACCCCGCGTCTGGATAAAGGACATACTCCTTGAAAGCAGCCCGCTCATAGCCATGGACGAATTATTACAACGCGATGACTTGCTTGGCGAAACACTGCGTATGGCAGCAAAGCATCACGATGACCCTGAAGCACTCAACAGCTTCTTATACGCCTGCCTTGAGCCCTTACTCAAGCACGACACTGCAAAACATATCCTACACCCCCCCGACGGGGAACAAGCCCATAAACTTCTGGAAGAAGCGATGCAACTGTGCGCAGACATGATGGAGAAAGGCTAATGCATATCAAATCTTTCCATATTGACGCCTTTGGGAAACTTGCCAATGTAGGCATGGACGACCTGCCCGCAGGCCTTTCTATATTCATAGGAAAAAATGAAGCGGGCAAGTCCACCTGCTTGGAATTTTTCCGCACCATGCTCACCGGCCTGCCCGCTGGCAAAGCAAGAAAACAATTCTCCCCCGTAGGCAACAAACAAGCACTCGGTGGCTTTATGACGCTCACCTCCCCACTCCACGGGAACGTGCGCCTTACACGACATCTCATAGGCAACAAAGAACAAATAAGCATCACCGATGCTGAAGGAAACCCGCTGACACATATAAGCATGCCAGACCTTATGTGCGGCATCTCACATGAAGTCTTTCGCAATGTCTTTGGATTTAGCCTGACAGAATTACAGCTTTTTGCCACACTCAACGGCGATGCCGTCAAGGACGCGCTTTATGGCGCAAGCTTTGGTATGGGTCTGCGCTCGCCGGGTGAAGTCATTAAGCGCCTCACAAAAACGCGCGAAGACCTCTTCAAACCCAAGGGCACAACAACACCCCTCAACGAAGCCCTCACCCAATGGAAAAAACTCCAAGAAGAACTGAGTTATTTGCGCACACAATGCGAAAACTATGACGCCCTACACATGCAAGAAATCGATCTCATGCAGCAAAAAAATGACCTGCGCGACGAAAAAAAACAGTGCGAAGCACATATCTACAAAGCACAACAACAACTTTCGGCATGGAAGCTGTGGGAAGAATGGCACAAAATTGATAATACTCTTGAACGCCTCGAATACGTGACAGAAGCCTTCCCCGAAAATGGCATCATCCGCTTAGAGCAAACACAAAAAGACAGACAACAAGCACAACTCAACGTACAAAAACAACAAGAACGATGCCGCAACCTTGAACAAGACATCCTCGCCTGCTACGTGGATGAAAAACTCCTGCAAAGTCGCGCAGACCTACAAGCCTTAAGTGAACGAAAAAGCGCCTTCCGTCATGCTCAATCCGCCATCGCTCCCCTGCAATCGTCTCTGCAACGCCACGCCGCAGACCTCCAAGCACAACTCGCACAACTCGGCACAGATTGGACATGCGACCGCATCCGTGAAACAAATCGCTCTCTCTTTGCTCGCGACAGTCTGGAAAAAATTGTCACAGATATACAAACCACAGAGCACATACAAGTAGCAGCAACTGCCGCCCTTGAAAAGGCCAATGCCACCGTCGCACATATGGAAGGCACCCTAGCACAAGCACACATCCTCTTAGCCGATGTGCCACAACCCGTCGCCGCCCTCGACGATGCAGGGCGCGAATATATGCGCAGAAACCTTGCTGCCATCGAACACGCGCAAAAAAGCCTCGAAGAAAAACATACCAGCGAACGCAGTGCAGAACAAGCCTTTGACCGTGCCATGCTCCATGTCCACCTATACGGCGAAGATAAACCCATCCCCGCACGACTCGAAAAACTTTTACAAGCACAAGAACATGCCATGGCACTGGCAAGCCAAGTACAAAGTGCGCGCAACAATACGCAGCAACATGAAAATATATTGGCACAAGCAAGTGATGCCGAAGATATAGCGCGCAACCGCGTCGAAAGAGCGCGACAAAATCGCGCCCACGGTGACACCGTTTCACGACCACACCTTGATATACGCGCAAAAGCCGTCCGAAACTTACGACACCTCCACAATACATTTTCCATCGAAAAAGAACGACACACAGAACTCAAAGAACGCCTTGAAAATTCCGTGGCACCAGCACCTGTCAAGAGCGTCGCCTTACTTACTATAGGACTCCTTATCATCCTCTGCGGTGTCGCCGGTATATTATTACCCATGTTCGCAAATATAACAGAAGTACGCATCACCGAACAGCTTATTATCCCACTCACACAATGGTCATCCTACTTTGTCGTCCTCGCAGGGGCAGCCTTCTTGGCAGGCGGCATGCCGCGCTCAGGTTCAGAAACAAAGATGTACGAACAAAGTCTTGGCAATATGCAATCGCGATTGCAAAGTAGTACCCTGCGCCTGACAGAACTCGAAGGACAAATCCAAGAACAATGCGTCATTGCAGAAATTCAAGACGCAGACCCCGTCACCCTTGACGCCGTAGAGCTCAAACTCGAAACTGCGCGCGAGCAATGCGCCACAGGCGAACGTGTTGTCATGGAAATTCAAATCCTCGAAGAAGAGCTTGACGATGCAATCCGACGCACAAAACAAAAACGTGAATTTGTCACACAAGCGCAGGCAGAAGAGCAACAAAGCCTGCGCGCATGGCATGACACACTCATGGGCCACCATGTACAAAATATCCCCTCACCAGACGCCGCAAGCACATTCTTTGCCCGCGTGGAAGCTGCCCTTCTCTCTCATCAAAATGTCCACAATGCGCGCGTGGAAATGGGCTTGCTTGAAAAGAAAATACTTGAATGCAAAAATAATCTCAGCAATATTGCGCCCGTAGCAGACTACCTTGCCCAATCTATGGCATTGCCGGAAACACCACAGGCCATATACATGGAAGACAACGAAGCACGTGCAGATACACAGCTCAAGCCGTCCCTTGAAGATGTTCTTAACGCATCACACGCCATACTCGATAAATGCCGCCTCGCCGACGCAGCTCAAGCAGAACGCCTCAAGGCAGAATCCGCCGTAAACAATGCGCAACAGCATTTAGATATGGCCTTGCATGCACAAAAAGAAGCCGCGCAAGCCGTGCAAGATAACGAGCATAAATTCGCTATCGCCCATGCTTCATGGACAGAAAGCCTGAAAAAACTCTCCATCCCCATGCATATCTCCCCAAGCCTTCTCCATGCAACACTAGACTGCATGGAACGCTGCTTAAGCCTTGAAGGCGAAATGGGACGCATACAAGAAGAAATAGCGGCGCACGAACGCGAATGCCAAGCGCTCATCGTGCCACTCCAAGAACTTATGCAACACTGCTCCACAAGCTATACACAAGACCACGAGCAAGAGAGCGAAGCAGAAAATGACGCGCAAAACACAGAGGCAAAAGAAACAGAATCCGCCGCAGAAAAAGCCATGCGCATGCATCACGATTGGGCACACATCCTCGACACACTCCTTTTTGAGGCACAAGCCGCCCAAGAAGCCGCCCGTCAACTCGAACAATACAAGCGCGAACTCACCATACACGAAGAAGACTTGCACGTTGCAAGCTCCGCACTCAGTGACAGCGTCGTACGAGAAGAAGCACTCCTGCGCCAAGGCCAAGCAAAGAACAGCGAAGACTTCCTCCGCCTTGCCGCCATCCATATGCAACGCAAAGAGCTTCTCCAACGCAAGGCCGACTTAAAAGACGCACTCTCCCTCGCCGCACGCGATACAGACCTTGACACCTTCTTACAATCATTCACCACCACGGACGAATACGAACGCAGAATATTCATAAATACAAAGGAAAAAGACCTAGAAGAACTTGTCATTCGTGAACAAGAATGCGTCAATAACCTCGCCGGCGTCACTGCTGAATTGCGCACTATGGCAACAAGCGATCACATCGCAGACTTACGCCAACAAGAACGCAACCTTGAAGAAAGCATCAAAACCATGGCGGCAGATTGGTGTCGCAGTAGCATCGCGCGTCACCTCATACTCCTTGCCAAAGAACGCTATGAAGACGAACGTCAACCGGAAGTTATCCGTACAGCATCGCAAATTTTTGCCAGTATCACCGCAGGACGCTGGGAAGGTATCGCCGCATCGCTGGAAAAAAACGCGCTCAACGTCATTCCACCCCAAGGGCACCCCGTAGAACCGGACGTACTCAGCCGCGGCACACAAGAACAACTCTACCTTGCTCTGCGCCTCGCCTATATTCGCCACCATGCAAAAAGTGCCATGGCTCTGCCAATCATTATGGACGATGTGCTCGTCAACTTTGACCCACAGCGCAGTCAACAAACCGCCCGCGCGCTCCTACAACTGAGCCAAGGACAACATGGCAGCCAAGCACATCAAATTCTCTTCTTCACCTGCCACCCCCACATGGCTGATATGCTGCAAGATATATGTCCACAAAGCCAACGATTCCTTGTGGAAGACGGAAACATACAAAGAACGTCCGCATAGTCTCGGCATTCTAATTTTGTTTTTTTGAAAGGGATTTGGGGAAAGCTTTTTTTATTTTTTTAAGTTTTATTTTTTTAAGTTTTTTTCTTGGGGGGAAACTTTTTTTAGG
>CAYJHT010000089.1:0-7408 GCA_964369615.1 uncultured Desulfovibrionaceae bacterium | reverse complement strand
TGAAAAAACAGTTTTTGAATAGGACTTGATTTATATGGTCTCTCGCAGTTTTGAGAGGCTATGAGTGCTATGGGTGCTGTTTTGATATGTACAACTGTAATAGGTGAGCGTGTCCTGCAAAGTATTGTGTGTTGTGCACAATACTAGGATGGATAGGCTCAATTATAACCTCTAACTCTTTGGAGAATTGCTGTGGCTATGAATGCAGAACAAAAGAAAGTTGTTATTGAATCTCACGCAAAAAGCGAAGGGGACACAGGCTCCCCCGAAGTGCAAATCGCCCTTTTGACAGCACGCATTGAAGGCTTGACAGGCCATTTCAAAGCGCACAAAAAAGATTTTCACTCCCGCACGGGGCTTTTGAAAATGGTGGGACAGCGCCGTAAGCTTTTGAAGTATTTGCGCCAAAAAGACGTACAACGCTATCGTAATCTTATCGAGAAATTAGGCCTGCGTAAGTAGTTGGTATTTTGATTGAGGAAGGGCGCAGAACTGCCCTTCCTGCGTAGTATTATGCATGTTTGCAGCGTGCTTTAGAATCATGATCTTCTGAGCACATACCGAGGAAAGGGGGCGCCGGGCCTGTGAGCCACGCACAGCGTGACAAACAGCGCACTGAATCAAAAAAAGCACGTTAATCAAAGCTTTTTTGTGGTTCCCATGCCCGGAATCCCCTTTTTTTATGAAAAGGATTTATTCTATGTTAGATATTTTTAACCCTACTCGCGTCAGTGCCATTGTTGGCGGTAAGGAAGTTATTTTTGAAGTGGGCCGCATGGCAAACCAAGCCCACGGCGCCGTATGGATGCAATGCGGCGGCACCGTCGTACTTGTAACCGCCTGCGCACAAACTCTCGAAGTAGACAAAGGCTTCTTCCCTCTCACCGTGGAATACAGCGAAAAAATGTACGCCGCAGGACGCATCCCCGGCAGCTTCTTCCGTCGCGAAATCGGACGCCCCTCCGAACGCGAAACACTCGTCTCACGACTCATCGACAGACCCATTCGCCCCCTCTTCCCCAAGGGATTAAATGAAGAAGTCCAAGTCCTTGCAAATGTCCTCTCCGCAGACCAAGAGCAAGAATCCGATATCCTTGCCGTCACCGGCGCCTCCGCCGCCGTCCTCATCTCACACATCCCCTTCGACGGCCCCGTCGCAGGCGGACGCGTCGCACGCATCGACGGCTCCTTCGTACTCAATCCCACATTTGAAGAGCAAGGCCGCAGCGATCTGAACATCGTCTTTGCCGCCTCACGCGATGCCATAACCATGGTAGAAGGCGAAGCAAAATTCGTCTCAGAAGCCATACTCATTGAAGCTCTTGAGTGGGGACACAAAGAAATTCAACCACTCATCGACGCACAACTCAAACTCGCAGAGCTTGTAGGCAAAGAAAAAATGGTCTTCGCACCTGCGGAAGAAGACGCCGAATTTGTAGCGCAAGTGCAAAAACTCGCACAAGAAGCTGGTCTTGAAGAATCCATGCGCGTGCCCGAAAAACTCGCACGCAAAGACGCACGCAAAGCCGTCAAAGAAAAAGTCATGGCTGCCCTGCTCGCCGACGAACGCTTCGCCGAACATCCCTCATTAAAAGCCGTAGGCGATATGCTGGCCTCCCTTGAGAAAAAAGTTGTACGCCAACGCATCGTCAACGAAGGCCTGCGCATCGACGGACGCGACACAAAAACCGTGCGCCCCATCCAAATTCAAACAGCTATGCTGCCACGCGCTCACGGCTCCGCACTCTTTGCCCGCGGTGAAACAAAGTCCCTCGTCGTTACCACCCTCGGCTCCTCCACAGACGAACAACGCATGGACTCCCTCAACGGCGATATCACAAAACGCTTCATGCTCCACTACAATTTCCCCCCATTCTCCGTAGGCGAAGTAAAACCCGTGCGCGTCTCCCGTCGTGAAATCGGTCACG
Organism: uncultured Desulfovibrionaceae bacterium; assembly: GCA_964369615.1. Taxonomy (GTDB): domain Bacteria; phylum Desulfobacterota; class Desulfovibrionia; order Desulfovibrionales; family Desulfovibrionaceae; genus CAYJAD01. Next base: position 5,480 of record CAYJHT010000089.1, on the reverse strand, counting down.
GTGCGCTGGCAGAAAAAGCCCTGCGGCCCATCTGTCCCGCCGAAGACAAATTCCCCTTCACCGTGCGCATCGTCTCGGAAACATTGGAATCTAACGGTTCCTCATCCATGGCAGCAATATGCGGCGGCTCCCTTGCACTCATGGATGCGGGCGTGCCCGTCACAGCGCCTGTCGCAGGCGTTGCCATGGGACTCATCCATGAAAATGACCAATTCGTCGTCCTCACCGACATTCTCGGCGACGAAGACGCCCTCGGCGATATGGACTTTAAGATTGCAGGCACCGCAGATGGCGTGACCGCTGTGCAAATGGACATAAAAATCACCGGATTGACAACTGAAATCATGGCACGCGCCATGGAACAAGCACGCGAAGCACGTCTGCATATCTTGGGCGAAATGTCCAAGGCACTGGAAGCACCGCGGCAAGAGCTGTCCACCTATGCGCCGCAACACGCAGAACTCTTCGTCAATCCCGATATTATCCGCCTCATCATCGGCCCCGGCGGCAAGAACATCAAGGCTATCACCGCAGCTACAGGCGCCTCCATTGACATTGATGACAGCGGTCGTATTTCCATCTTTGCCCCTACGGGTGAAGCTATGGCAACGGCAAAAGAAATGGTGCAATACTATGACCAACGCCCCGACATGGGCAAGAACTACATGGGCAAGGTTCGAAAAGTACTGGAAATTGGCGCGATTGTGGAAATTCTCCCCAATGTGGAAGCGCTTGTGCACGTCTCACAGCTTGACTTGGGTCGTGTGAATCATCCGGGCGATGTGGCACGGCTTGGCGAGGATATGCTTGTCAAGGTTATTGAAATCAGTGGTGATCGTATTCGTGCGAGCCGTAAAGCTGTCTTACTTGAAGAGCAGGGCAAGGAATGGACTCCGGAGCCTCCTCGTGCGCCGCGTGAGCGCAGTGACCGTGGCGACAGGGGCGACCGCGGAGACAGGGGCGGACGTCCTGACCGTGGCGGCTATCGTGGTGACCGCGGTGACCGTGGCGACCGTGGCGACCGTGGCGACTATCGTGACCGTGGTGATCGCGGTGACAGGGGCGACCGCGGCGGCGACAGAGGAAATCGCGGTGAATATCATCGTGACAGAGGCGACCGTCACGAACGCTCAGACCGTGGTGACCGTCACGAACGCAGCGACCGTCACGAACGCAGCGACCGTTACGACCGCGGCGACCGCAACGACCGCGGCGGCAATCGTCGCTACTAAGCCCTTACTCGTATAAAAAATCAGGGGGACGCGCACGCGTTCCCCTGCAGCAGGCCGTTGTAAAACGGCCTGTAAGTTTGGCATTTCTCAACAGGCCTTCTCATTCGCAATCAATACCAGACAAACAATACCGGAAAAAAAACATGACAGAGACCTCAAAGAAAAACACAACAGCAAAAAAAGACGCGCAACGCATTGACCGGAGCCATTTTGAAGGTTTAGGTCAGCAATGGGCGGTGCTCGTAGGCAATCCCGCCGCACTCATGCCACAAATTGTGGGCACTGTCATCCATGCCGGCGGCACGCGCCCTTGCTGGCAACGCACTGAGAATGACACCGAAACTGTTCTCATGGCATGGCCACAAGAAGAACCCATCCGCGCCGCCGTCATCATGCAAGGCTCCGCCGAGGGAAAGCTCAAACCCGCCTCCGCCATGCCCTTCCTCGAAGGTATGAACAATGACTGCACCGTCGAAGATTCCCTACCATGGAAATCCGGCGTCGAAGGACATGTCGGCGTCTCCCTTGTCCAAGAAGAGCACGAGGCTGTCCACAATGACAAGCCACTCTGGTTCTATAATCCCCTCTATTTCCGCGATAAAGAAGACTTAACCCCGGGCGTGACACATACCTTTGCGCTTGCAGGCCTTGCCTTTGGTATCCGTAAAGCGCTCATTGACGAAATGACGGTCACACAAGGAGCCGTCTACGAAAGCTATGCCGCCGCATGGCTAAAAGCCCATCCCGACGCCTCGCGCCTTGACGTGCCCCCACTAAAAATAAACCTCGTCGGCAAGCAGATCATCATGCCCGGCCGCAATTTTTGCGAATACGAAGTCCGCAACACCATCCTAGAAGTAGAAAAGACCACCCTCGACAAGCTCGACGTCTACATCCTCCGCATGGCCTTTCCCCTCCCCAATCACCCACCTCTCCACATAGCCGTCTATGTACCGCTCCACCTCCTGCAAGACTATGAGCCAAAAGTCGGAGACGATATCGACGCCTACATCTGGTTGCAAGGGCGCATCGCTGACAGAAATCCGTAGTTCGTTTTTTTGAAAGGGCTTTGGGGGAAAGCTTTTTTTATTTTTTTTTATTTTTTTTATTTTACTTTTATTTTTTAAGTTTTTTTCTTGGGGGGAAACTTTTTTTGGGAAAAAAAAGCTTTCCCCCAAGAAAAAGAAAAAAAGTTTTCGGCAAAGCTCTTTCAAAACAGTTATTTAGATTATGAAAGTATGTATAATAGGTAATGATGCGCGCACTATCAGGGTGTGGTGGGCGCCGCTCTTGGGAGTTTTGCGTGAGGCAGGGCATGAGGTGCTGTGCTGTGTGCCTCAGAGGGATGTGGAGCTTGAAGCTTTGTGCGATGCTGTGCGGGTTTATCCTTTGTTGCGACGCGGTGTGTGCCCTTGGCATGAGTGGTCGTCTTTTTCAACCTTGCGGCGCTTGTTGAGAGAAGAAGAACCGGATGTTATATTTGCATCGACGGTGAAGCCTGTGATTTATGGGGGGCTTGTACGCAGATTTTTCTTGCAAAGAACGCGATTTTATGCCTGTATTACAGGACTGGGAGCCTGCTTTGAGAGAGGGGGCGCTCTGGAATATGTCGTCTCGCGCCTGTATGCCGGCGCACTTGCTGAGGCTGAAAAGGTCTTTTTTCAAAATAGGGATGATCGCGACTTTTTTGCTCAAAGGGGAATGTTTCGGGGAAAGGCTGTATTGTGTCGTGGTACTGGGGTGAATACATTGGAATTTGCCTATGTTCCATATGCGGAGTGTCATCGTGAGTGTCCCACCTTTTTACTCGTTGGGCGCTTACTTGCATCCAAAGGCATCGAGGAATTTGTAGAGGCGGCGCGATTGGTGCGCAGGAAGTATCCTCAGGCGCGCTTTCAACTCTTGGGAGCGCCGGAGTGTGGCGGCATCGATATGAACACGGTGCGCGGCTGGCATGCATCGGGTGATGTGGAATACCTCGGGCATGTGATGGACGTGCGCCCCATGTTACACGATGCAAGCGTGATTGTCTTGCCCTCATGGCGCGAAGGGACACCGTGTGCCATATTAGAAGCCATGAGTGTAGGACGTGCAGCCGTCGTCACTGATGTGCCCGGTTGTCGAGAAGTGGTGCAGGATGGTGTCAACGGCTTTGTCGTGCCCTTTAAAGGAAAGGAGAGGAGAACGCAGATTCTTGCAGACACTCTGGAACGCTTCATCGTAGACGATACCTTGGCGCCACGCATGGGAGCACAAGGCAGAATTATTGCAAAAAACACATTTGATGCGCACAAAGTCGCGCGTATGCTCGCAGGACATATGCATCTTTTATGAAGATAATACCGAACCATATTGCCAATATTCACAAAAGACACTCAGGCATGCGCTCCTTGCTCACACGCCTTGCAGCGCTCTTCTTGCTTTTGTTGTGCGTGCCGCTCTTTATCTGTGTGGCTTTGTGTATACGTTTGGATTCGCGTGGGCCGTGTTTTTACAGTCAGAAGCGTGTGGGTTTGCGTGGACAGGTCTTTACGCTCTATAAGTTCCGTTCTATGAAGGTGGATGCAGAACCTCATGGCGCCACATGGGCAGAGCAGAAAGACAAACGCGCAACGCGATCGGGGCGCTACTTACGCCGCTGGCACATCGACGAATTGCCGCAATTATGGAATATTGCGTGCGGTCATATGGGCTTTATAGGGCCTCGCCCGGAAAGGGTCGAGTTTGTGCGCCGCTTGCAAAAATCTATTCTTTATTATAACGTTCGCCACGCGCTTCGACCGGGGCTTACAGGGCTTGCACAAATATGTTGCCCCTATGGCGCTTCTGTGGAAGCCGCACGGCGCAAGCTTGAGTATGATGTGTACTACGTGCAACACGCCTCATGGATGCTGGATGTAAGGATTCTCCTGTATACCGTACCGCGCATCTTGTTTCCAGATAAATTTTATTGCCTTGTGAAGGAGTAAGTATGCGCATTGTCCCCCTTGTTGTCATGACCTGTATGATCGCTGTGCAGCTTGTGTGCTTACCTCCTGCTTTTGCGGCGCCTCCTTCTGCTGAGAGCGCCCCTATAAATACATCTGTAAGTGTAGAACACATGGCAGGCCAGATGATTATGGTGGGCTTTCGCGGTATTGACAATGCGACAGAGGGCAATATGCCGCAAGTCTTAGACGCTATCGGGCAAGGACTTGTAGGCGGCCTCCTGCTTTTCAATTACGACGTCATCCGTCAATCGGAGCGGCGTAATGTGGCCTCCTTGGAGCAGGTGAAGGCGCTGATAGCTATGATGCAAGCCGCTGCACCTACGCCTCTTTTTATTGCAGTTGACCAAGAAGGCGGCGCAGTACGACGCTTACGCCCTGAGCACGGAACACCCTTTGATTTGCCATCAGCCCACCGCATGGGACGCAGAAGCCCCGAAGAAACACGCCTCTGGGGCGAAAAAACAGGCGCACTCTTACACTCACTCGGATTCAATATAAACTTTGCACCCTCTGTAGACATTAATGTCAATCCCAAAAGCCCCGCCATAGGCAAGAGAGGACGGGCGTTTTCTGCACGACCGCGCGAAGTTGTGCGACACGCACGCGCCTTCGCACAAGGCCTCGCAGAACATAATATCATTGCCACATACAAACATTTCCCCGGTCACGGCAGCGCTGTAGATGACACCCACTATGGCATCACCGACGTGACAAAAACGTGGACAGAAGAAGAGGTGATTCCTTACTTGCCGGAAAATCGCCCTGATATCCCCCTCATGATTATGACAGGCCACCTCTTTCACGCAGGACTTGACAAAACATATCCCGCCACACTCTCAAGCAATATCATTACAAAATTGTTACGCGAAAAACTCCAATGGGATGGCATCGTCGTGAGTGACGATATGCAAATGCAAGCAATCACAGAGCGCTTCACTCACAAAGAAGCCATTCTTCACGCCATTGAAGCAGGCATAGATATTCTCATTTCCGGAAACAACCTTGTCTTTGATGCAGACATTGCCCAACTCACACACGCACATATAGTCGCCCTCGTGCGCGAAGGTCGTATCAGTGAAGAACGCATCCGTCAGTCATATGAACGCATCATGCGCATGAAAGCGCGCATAGGTCTTGTTGCGCTCCCTACTTTTTAGTCGTGTTTTGTTTTTTTGTATTTGAAGGAGGGGGTGGGGGAAAGCTTTTTTTATTTTTTTATTTTTATTTTTATTTTTATTTTTATTTTTTTAAGTTTTTT
>CAYJHT010000088.1:0-7436 GCA_964369615.1 uncultured Desulfovibrionaceae bacterium | reverse complement strand
CAAGCATAATTGAAAATAATTTACATACTCGGAATGACGTGCTCCCGACACTTCACCGCCACATTATCCAAAAGCCATGTCACACATTCTTCTATACGCTGACTGCGTGAACCCTTACAAAGCACTGTGCCAGAAGGCAAGGCCGCCGCTGTCCAAGCCGCGGCAAAATCTTTCACACTCTCCACAGCAGTGAAGCGCTCCTCACTCCCGCCTGCGCCGACAAAGGCCTCGCGCACCTCTAAGGCATAGGCACCCTTCCAAAAAATATGCGCTATCCCCTGCCCTGCCCCCATACACGCCAGAAAATCGCCAAGCTCTTTATGCGCACTCTCAGCCTCCGCGCCAAGTTCCGCCATGCTGCCAAGCACGGCATAGCACGGGCTTGCATCGCCTGTTTTCGTCGCGCTCCTCGCCATCGCCGCCTCAAGCATGCAGTGCATAGAAAGCGGATTGGCATTGTAGCTGTCGTCGATGATACGCCATACGCCGCGCCGATGTTCTTCAAAACGCTGCTGCGGCAATCGTGCTTGCGCAAAAGCAAGACGCATCGTATCCATAGAAATTCCTAATACATACGCCACACTTGCCACTGCCGACACATGCTCGCTGCCATACTCCCCCACAAAGGGCGCCTGTACGCTCCACGATTCTTGCCTGTCAGCACAGGTCAGTACATAGACGCCGCCGTCGCCCGTAGCTTGGCTGTGAGAAAAATACGCGCGAAATACAGGTGTCATAAGAGGCGATGCGCACTCAAACGCCCCGTTCTTCTTGGCTGAAAAAAAGGACAAGCAGACCCCTGCACCAAGCGCCTCCAAGGCCGCCGCGCACAAGTCCGCATAATCCGCATTCACAAAAGCCGTCCCGCCATGACGCACATATTTCACAAGCTGCGCCTTATGCCATGCCACGCCCCTCTCACCAAGTCCCTGCGTATGAGCCATGCCCACATTAAGCACAACAGCCACATCCGGTCGCACGATAGCGCCAAGTTCGTCCATGTCCTGCGGCTCGCTTATGCCGGCCTCAAGCACCCACACATCCTCATCCCCGGACGTCGCCAAGATGGACAAGGGCAAGCCGACTTGATTATTGAAATTCCCCAAGGTTCGCGCCACAGACACGCCCGCCCCGTCTGCGCCATCTGCGCCAGACGATATTGCCAATGTCAACACATCCGCCAGCACGTCCTTGCACGTTGTCTTTCCGGCACTGCCCGTAATCACGACGACGCGCCCCATAAAACGCTCACGCCAATAAGACGCAAGTGCCCCAAGCGCACGCACCGTGTCAGAAACGCATATTTGCGGCACCATCACATCATCAAGGCGTCGTGATACCAAGAGCGCCACAGCACCCAAGCGCACTGCCTCCGCCGCAAAATCATGACCATCATGGCGCGCCCCTTGCACGCACACAAAAAGACTGCCCGCTACGACGTCGCGCGTATCACGACAAACCGCTGTCACGCAAATATCGGTCGCAACATCACCATATACAGCAACAGCACCACCCACGCGCTCTCGCAAGGCCGCAGTAATTTCTTGGACGCTCAACTTCATTTACAGCAACTCCCGCACCGTTTCTTGATCGCTATAGGGATGCTTCACGCCTTGAATAATCTGGTAATCCTCATGTCCTTTGCCAGCTATCAAGACCGCCGTCGTTGCGGCATCTTCCCCCGCTTGCGCCAAAAGCTCAAGAGCACGCGCCGTCGCCGTGCGTCTGTCCAGCTCCACATACAAGGACGCCGCCCCTCGCACACCAGGCAAGACATCGTCAATAATAGCCTGCGGGTCCTCAAAACGCGGATTGTCAGATGTCAGCACAGCCACATCGGCATACATCGCCACAGCCTCGCCCATAAGAGGACGCTTCGTTCTGTCACGATTACCGCCGCAACCAAAAACTGCAATGATTTTCGTAAAACCCGCACTACGCAAAGCGTGCAAAACATTCACTAAAGCATCAGGCGTATGCGCATAATCCACAAAAACATTCTTCCCTGCCACCACCCTTTCCAAACGACCGCACACGCCGCCAAAGGACGCAAGGTGTTGCATTTGCTCCACCGTACAGCCCACACTCAAGGCCAAAGTCTGTGCCGCAAGCAAGTTCAAGGCATTAAATTCCCCCACTAAGGGCGAATGCAATTCCCACGACGCGTCGCCCCATTGCATGTGCAAGTGCATGCCTGAAGGTGACATGGCACAAATCTTCCCCTGCACGACATGTGGCAGACTCTTTTGACCATTTGTCAACTTGCCATTTGCCAACTTGCCATTCACAGCTTTAGCCTGACTCGTCGCAAGAGACGTCGCCTGCGCCGTCAAGCCAAAGCCCACAGCAGAAGGACACAAGGACACAATACGCTGCCCATACACATCGTCCACATTCACCGCCATAGCCTTCTCCCGCAAAGGCAGACCCGTAAAAAGACGAGACTTCGCCGCAAAATACTGCGTCATATCGCCATGAAAATCCAAATGATCCTGCGTGAGATTCGTAAAAATAGCGCCGGAAAAATCAAGCCCGCCCACACGCTCCTGTTCCAAGGCATGCGACGAAACCTCCATAAGCACCATGTTCACACCATCGTCTGCCATACGCGACAACATATCGTGCAAAACTAAGGAGTCCGGCGTCGTCAGCGGCGCCACCTCTTCATAGCGACTGCCGTCAGCACGCACCCAGCGATAACTCACCGTCCCAAGCACTGCCACACGCTTGCCAAGACGCGTAAAAAGATGCTCCAATAAATAACTCGTGGTCGTCTTGCCATTCGTCCCCGTAATGCCCACAAGCTCAATACCCTGCTCATGAAAGCGCACTCGCGTATCATAATAGGCTTCAGCTAATTGCCATAAAGCCGTGCGCGTACTTTCATGGCGCACCACAGTCACAGCATCAGACGCTGGCACCACATCATCATTATGACATACAATATAGGCAGCTCCCGCCTGAATGGCAGCCTCAATAAATTGTCCGCCGTCAGCGCTGGTGCCGCGAATCGCCACAAAAATATCTCCCGCACGCACGAGACGCGAATCCGCCACCACAGAAAATGAACGCTCAGAAGCACGCTCGCGCACAATGTGCATTAAAACGTCAAATTGCATCTAGTCCTCTCCTTCCGCGTCATTTTCCGACAACCACAAAATATATTCCACACCCTCTCCCGAAGGCCATTTACTGCCCGGCGCAGGACTCTGGCGCACAACACGCTGCCCCTCACCCTTAAGTACAGGCACAAAACCCCCACGCGCAAAAAGCTCCACCGCATTGCGCAAAGTCTTCCCCACCACATTTGGCACCACAGCGCTCGCCTTCGTCAAATGCCCGGGAAGCGTATGATAATTACTCGTACGCCGCGGCTCCTCCAACGAGGCCGCCGTAAACAGCGGCGCAGGCTCGCGCGAGGACTTATAACGACGCGCATCCTCATTGACAAGAGCGCCGCGCTGAATAAGAGGCGCATTACCCGTCGCAGAAAAAACAATGTCCGGCAACTGTCCCGCATAAGTCATAGTAAGCTGTGTGACTTGTTGGAACACAGGCGCCGCTACAACGCCCCCAAAGGGATTGGCAGTCGGCTCATCTACCATGACAAGAGTCAAATATCGCGGCTTGTCTGCCGGAGCAAAACCCACAAAGGAAGCCATACGCCCCTCACCATAGGTGCCCGTCGTCTTGTCGGCTTTTTGCGCCGTACCCGTCTTACCGCCCACTTCAATACCCGCTATACGCGCTCTGTGACCACTTCCGTCCTCTTCCACAACGTCGCGAAGCATGCGCATAACTTCCTTTGTCACGCGCTCATTGTACACACGCCCCTCTCGCTCCTTCAGTTCATCAGGATCGGCAACCTGCACATCCTCATTCAAAACAAGGCGCAATGGCTTATAAACGCCCCCATTCACGAGGGTCAAATACGCCTGTGCCATTTGCAATGCCGTCACAGACAAGCTCTGCCCAAATGAGGTACTCAAAAGGTCCACTGTGCCCCAATCACGCGCCGCACGCAAAATCCCCTTGCTCTCCGCCACCGGCACAACCGTCCTTTCGCCAAAACCAAGCCGCGAAAGATACCTATGATACATCTCAGCACCAAGCTCTTGGCCTATCTTTGCGACGCCAATATTACTCGAATAACGCAAAATCTTTTCCACAGGCAATTCATTGTGCCACGACGTGTCGCGAATCGTCGTCCCTTCCACTTCCCATCTGCCCCCCTCGCAATCAAAAATCGTGTTCTCATCCACAATATTCTCTTGCATAGCCGCTGCCACCACAAAGGGCTTGAGCGTTGAACCGGGTTCTAAGGCGTCCGAAGCCAAACGATTGCGGTATTGAGTCGGCGAATAAAATTTATACGCATTGGGATTGAAAAAAGGATATTGCGCCCACGCTAAAATATCACCGCTCTGCACATCCACAACGAGCACGCCGCCCCATTTTGCGCCAAAATCTTCCACACGCTTTGCAATGGCCTCTTCCGCAAAAAATTGTACTTGCGTATCAAGAGTGAGCTGTAAGTCCTTACCCGTCGGTTCTTCTTGCCCTTCTCTGTGCAAATAAAAACGCCGCCCCATGGCGTCGCGCTGCAACATTTGACGCGTAGGCTCGCTGGCAAGATGGTCATCAAAGGCACGCTCCAAGCCCTCAAGCCCCTGATCATCCACACCCACAAAACCCATCAATTGCCCCGCCATCTCCTTAAACGGATAGACGCGGTCATATTCCTTAGAAAAACCGATGCCCGCAAGCTTCGCCTCACGAACAGCGGCGACAGTAGAATCGTCCACCTTGCGCAAAAGCCACACAAATTTCCGAGACTTATTAGAAAGACGCTCTAATAATTTCTCCGGCGCAATAGCAAGTATTTCGCCAAGTATCTGCGCAGCAAGCTCTGCGTCCTGAATTTCATCCGGACGCGCGTACACAGAAAGGCATTCCACCGAACGCGCAAGCACCTGTCCATGCCTGTCCACTATGGAACCGCGCTTGCCCGTCATAAGCACTGAAGCCATGTATTGCTGTTTTGCCTGATCCGCAAGACGCGGTCCTTCAAGCATCTGCCAATACCACGCACGCCCCCACAAAAGAAGCCAAAAACACGCAAAGCCCACAGCCACAATCTGAATACGACAGCGCGCCCAATCCACAGTCGCAAGACGCGTCCACAAAAACTGCCCACCTGCGGCAACAATTGCGAAAACACGTAACAGCGACTCGAACCTGCTCTCCTTCAAGGGCACAGTCTTCTCGCGCTTGCTCTCCGGCGCCTTCTTGACATAGTTGCGCGAATTGACGGCTTTCTTCTTGAAAAACTTCATAGACTCATCCCACACATTGCACTATATATCCTGTCGCCAACGAATTTGTCCCGCCTTGGGCTGGTGCATGCCAAGCTCTTCCGCACGGCGCCCAAGCTCATGAGGAGAAAGCAAAAACTCCCTCTCCATCTCAAGCTTTGCCCTATGCACCTTTTTTTCACTAATGCTTATCATAAGATTATTGATGAAATAATTCGTATCCATACGCTCAATATTCACCCATACAAGCACCAAGGTCATAAACATAGCCGACAATGTGCCAAGCACCACAAATAAAATCCAACCCGTACTGCCACGACGCATATACTCCTCCTACTTTCCAGAAGGATAGGAACGCAGCTTTTCCACAGCACGCAACTTTGCACTGCTCGCGCGGGAATTATGACGCACCTCGTCCGCATCCGCTACCACAGGCTTTTTATATAAAATCCGCACTTCCGGCTCGTGACCACACTTACAACGCAAAACATGTCGCGGACAACGACAACCTTCCGCCCAATGACGCATAGCCTGCTTCACCATACGATCTTCCAAGGAATGAAAGGTAATCACAGCCAAACGACCACCCACGCGCAAACGCCCAAGTATCTCTTTTAAAAATATTTCCAATTCCCCCAACTCGTCATTCACTGCCATACGCAATGCTTGGAATGTACGCGTTGCCGGGTGATTACGCGCTTTTGCACGCCACGCAGGTGGATAGGCCTGCCAAACAAGTTCCGCAAGCGCAGCCGTCGTGTCGATGCTCTTTTTTTGGCGTGCGTCCACTATGGCACGCGCAATGCGCCCCGCTTGTGGCTCTTCTCCCAAATCTTGTATGATATCGCGCAGAACCTCAAAACGCTCCCGATTCACAAAATGCCATGCAGAAATATGAGTATCCGCATCCATACGCATATCAAGAGGCCCGTCTGCCTTGAAACTAAAACCCCTGTCCGCTTGATCAATCTGCATGGAAGAAACACCAATATCAATGAGAGCGCCGTCAAGCTTCTCCCACGACAAAGCGTCAAGAGCTTCTGTAAACTGACTATAACGACTATGGAAAAAATGGACATTCTTACCAAAAGGAGCAAGGCGCTCGCGCGCCAGAGCAAGAGCATGTGTGTCTCTGTCAAGAGCGCACAGCTCTATATTGTCCGCAGCACTCAGCACATGCGATGCGTGCCCGCCAAGACCCACAGTGCCGTCAAGATAACGACCGCCAGCCCTTGGAGAAAGCGCTGTCAGTGTCTGAGAAAGCAGGACAGGTACATGAATACTTCCACTTTGCGTCTCTTCCTTTCCTTCAAAATGCATATCCACGTCATACTCCTTCACAGTCACAGCAATATCCACAAACTCTCAAAACAAAACAACGAAAAACTCTAGACAAAAAGACTAAGATTATCCCATTTTCGCACCCTGCAAAAAAATAATCTTAAAGAAAGAAAAAATTACGAAATATCAATACCGCGGGCGGCCAAGTCAGCGGAAACATCTTCTACGGCTAAGGCATCAAAGCTCGCTTGGTCCCATATCTCAAACCTGTTTCCCAGTCCCACCAGTACGGTATCCTTGTGCAAATTGGCCTCTCGCATATGCGGTTGAGGAATACGCACGCGCCCTTGCGCGTCCGGTGTAAGCTCCACAGCAAGACCTAGAACCTTACTGATAAATCGACTCAGTGCCAAAGGAGGATTTTCAATACTGAAAAGCTGTTCGCTCTTCTTCTCCCAATCTTCCGGAGAATAGGCCACAACCTTCCCTTGGAGAGCAGTAATATAGAAACTGCCCGTAGGAGAGCGCGCAAGAAGAGTCTCCCTGTAATCAACAGGCAGCATGAGCCGTCCCTTGACATCCAAACTTCTGGAGTGACTCTTGATGAACTTGGCTACCGATACCACCATCTCCCACTGTCTCCCACTTTTTCCCCTTATGCCCCACTCCCCCCCCTTTGTCAACGCAGTCCACCACCACACAGCAGGCAGCAAAAGAATCCATAGAGAAAAATTTTAAAACTTTTAAAAGAGACTTTTCACACAAGAACAGAATGTTAAGAATCGTCAAAATATTTTTCACACAAAAACACATCGAAATAGTATATTTTCGACTTGCGTC
>CAYJHT010000087.1:0-7453 GCA_964369615.1 uncultured Desulfovibrionaceae bacterium | reverse complement strand
AAAAAAAAAAAATAAAAAAATTTTATTGTTATATTGTATTAAAGGGGTGGTATTGTGAAGGGCATTCGTCCTTGGGTTATAATTGTGGCGGCTGGTGAGGGAAGGCGCCTTTGTGCACATACGGGCGGCGTGCCGAAGCAGTTTTTGCTTCATGAGGGTGCGCCTTTGTATTGGCATACGGCGCAGGCTTTTCGGCATTGTGCGCGTATTTCTGGTATGGTTTTTGTATTTCCTGCGAACTATCTTGAGGAAGAACGTGCGAGAGTGAAGCGCTTGAACAGTGCTTGTGCCTTGGGTATTGAGTGGCATTGCGTGGCAGGGGGGGAGCGTCGTCAGGATTCAGTGCGTCATGGTCTTGCGGCTGTTCCTGTGTCGTGTGAGCATGTTCTTGTGCATGATGCGGCGCGTCCCTTTGTTTCTGCGGCGCTTGTACAGCGTGTGATTGCAGCTCTTGAGGCGGGAGATGTGGGTGTTGTACCTGCTTTGCCTGTGGTTGATACTATTAAAGATGTGCAAGATGGCGTGGTTATCTCTACGCTTGAACGTGCGCGCTTGTATGCAGTACAGACGCCGCAAGGCTTTGTGCGGGGGGCACTGAGTCGTGCGCATGAGCAGGCTTTGAGAGAACTGTGGGATGTCACTGACGATGCAAGTCTTTTTGAGCGCTCTGGTTCTTGCGTGCGTGTTGTTGCGGGTGAGGCTTGTAATGTAAAAATTACGCATGCTGAGGACATGGCACTTTTGCATGGGCAGACGCCAGTGGCTGTAGGGTATCGTACGGGTTTTGGCTATGACGTTCACCGTTTTGTTGCGCGTGAGTCTGCGGATGTTGTAAGTAGGCCTTTGCGTTTGGGCGGCGTACTTATGGACGGTGCTTTATTTGTGGCAGCGCATTCGGATGGGGATGTGCTTTTGCATGCTTTGATGGACGCGATTTTAGGGTGTTGTGGCGCAGGTGATATTGGCTTGCATTTTCCGGATACGAGCGCAAAATTTGACAATGCCGATTCTGCTGTCCTTTTGCAAGAAGTGTTGCATTTATTGCGTCAAAAGTCTTTTCGTCTTACGCATGTGGATGTGACGATTATCACACAAAAACCGAAGGTAAACCCACAGCGCAAAGCGATTGTAAAAAACCTTGCTCATTTGTTGCATCTGCCGCTTGAATGTATTAATGTCAAGGCGACGACAGAAGAGGGGCTTGGTTTTACCGGAAGCGGGGCGGGCATTAAGGTAGTGGCTCTTGCGACTGTGACTGTTTTTTAGAATTTTTTTGTTTTATGAGGCTAGTATGACAGAAGTATCGTCTGAGCACGCAGTGACTCAGGATGGGGTTTTGACGCCGTCGTCTTTTTCGCAACCTTGGCTTCATCATTATGATGCAGGCGTGCCGCAAGCTATTGCGCCCTTTGAGCGCCCTCTTTTCACTCTTCTTGATATGGCTGCAGAGCGTCATCCTTTGCGTCCCGCCATTATTTTTCAAAATACAACTATACGCTATGGCGAGTTGAAGCGTCGTGCAGAGACTTTTGCCGCGACACTGCGCCTTATGGGGGTGAACCACGGCGACAGGGTGGCGGTGATGATGCCGAATTTGCCGCAGACTATTGTGGCTTTTTGGGGTATTATGAAGGCTGGTGCTGTGGGTGTGATGATGAATCCGTTGAATATGGAGACGGAGATTATTCATCATTTGCAAGATTCCGGCGCGCGTCATCTTGTATTGCTTGATTTATTGTGGCCGAAAATATCGCCCTTGCGTGAGCGTTTGCCTGTGGAGAAGTTTATTGTGACGAGCATTGGCGACGCTCTTTCTTTTCCTTTGAAGTGGTTGTATAATTTTAGGGAAAGGCGTAATCAGCCACAGAATATTCCTTATGACGGGGAGAATGTGGTTATTTGGAAAGACATGTTTATGACATCGGAGCGTTATTCTGCCAATAATGCTATAGGCGCCGATGACCTTGCCTTGTTGCAATATACGGGGGGGACAACGGGTTTGCCAAAGGGGGTCATGCTCAGTCATAGAAATGTGGGTTCCAATTACAGGCAGATTATCAGTGTCATTCAGGAACTTGCAAAGGAGCATCATTCCTTTGTATCTGTCTTGCCCTTTTTCCATGTATATGGGCTTGCGGTGGGTATTGGGATACCCACGGCGCTTATGGGAACGACCTTGCCCATGCCGCGCTATGTGCCGCAGGATGTGCTGAAGCTTATTCAAAAGCGCAAGCCGACGATTTTTCCGGGTGCGCCTTCGGTGTATATGTCACTTTTGCAGCAAAAGAATCTTTCTTCATACGATTTGAAGTGTATTAAGTTATGTATATCGGGTTCTGCGCCCTTATTGCAGGAGCATTTTACGCGTTTTCAGGAGCTTACCGGTGCCACGATTATTGAGGGTTATGGCTTGACGGAAGCGTCGCCTATAACGCATATCAATCCGCTTATTTCAACGAATCAAAAACTCAATTCCATTGGCATGCCTTTGCCAAGTACAGAGGCGCGCATTGTGGATATGGAGGGAGGGTCGTTGACCTTGCCTGCCGGAAAATTGGGTGAACTTATTATCCGTGGCCCACAGATTATGTCGGGCTATTGGAATAGGCCTGACGAGACGGCCTCAGCCTTGCGTAATGGCTGGTTATATACGGGCGACCTTGCGACGATGGATGACGAGGGATATTTCCATATTATGGACAGAAAGAAAGACATGATCATTGTTTCTGGTTATAATGTGTATCCTCGTGAAGTAGACGAAGTTTTGCTTGAGCATCCGCATATCTTAGAGGCGGTGGCTGTGGGTGTCTATGACAAGGTGCGGGGCGAAAGTTTGAAGGCTTTTGTCGTTTTAGAGCCGGATGTCACCTTGACGCGTGCGGAGGTGATTGCGTGGTGTCGCAGTAAGCTTGCCTCATATAAAGTGCCGCGAACGGTCGAATTTCGTGAATCCTTACCCAAGACGATTGTGGGCAAAGTATTGAGGCGTGTGTTACGTGCAGAAGACGACGCGAAGGTTGAGAGGCACAAGTCTGAAGAAGAGCACACACTGCACAAGCAAGGTGTCCCCCCTCAGGAGGATGCAATAAATACTGAGCAGGAGCAGGCGCCTATTAAACAGCTTGATACAGCTCCAACAGGGGAAGCCATTGTCCCCGACGACCTTGTAGACGTAAGCGTTGATAGTGTTCCTCAAAAGGGCGCAGACCTTGACCGGCAAGATGATGTGCCACAAAAGGATTCTCAAAAGGTTTAGTGCCTTATAAAACCTAAAAACAGACTTAAATGAAAGGCCGCTTTTAAAAGAGCGTTTAAAAAAACACCTTTTTTAAATCTCCCATTTAAAAGCGCCAACTACCTAGTGCCCTGTAAAGTCTAAAAGATTTTTTTGAAAGACACTTGGGGGGAAACTTTCAAAAAAACACATACGGATGACGTATATATATTGGCGTGAGGCCTCATTTTTGAAAAAACGAGATACAGATGAGCGTTACTGATAAAATTAAGCATGTTATGGAATTGACGACACTTCAATGCCTTGAACCAGTTCAAGAGTATGCGCGGTATATTGATTTTGCGCTGCAATGTTTGGGCGATATAGAAAGTAAGATTGCTTATGAAAAAGAGTTTGCTTTCCAAATTGTTAGGCAAAAACTGCATGATCATGAACTTGTTCGGCGACTCAGCCCTATGCCCTCGGATGTTTTTATGCGCGCCATGCAAGAAGCAAAAAACTTGGAATCGCAAAAGAAAATTCCGCATATTGCCATGCCCAAGGATACGACAGAATATTTAAAGTATCACCTTTTAGCGACAGTTTTTCACTTGGAGCAATATACATATGCGCCCCATGTCGATGTGCGCGAAGGCGACGTATTTCTTGACTGCGGTGGATGTTTTGGTGAAACGAGCATTTGGGCATGTAGGAAGGGTGCAGCGCTTTGCTATTGCTTTGAACCCTCGCAGGTGCAGCAGGGCTATTTAGAAAAAAATATCATCTCCCATCAATACGAAGAAAAAATTATCCCCATCGCCAAGGCAGTTGCAAAAGAAAGGGGGACAGTTTACTTTCAACAAGATACGAACAATCACCCTGCCTCAGGCATATGTGCAAAGCACGAAGATGCTATTGCCGTGGAAGCGACAGACCTTGATACATGGTGCGCAGAAAATAATGTGAAACCAGATTTCATCAAGATGGATCTTGAAGGTGCCGAACTAGACGCCCTGCATGGCGCAAAGCATATTATTCAAGAGTATAAACCACGCCTTGCAATATCTTTGTATCATAAATTGAGTGACATGTGGACTATACCGCGGTTGATTAAAAAGTTGCATCCGGATTATGCTTTTTGGTGCAAGAAAAATGCATATCTTGGAGAATTTATTTTATATGCGCGCGCGCAGTAGTGTTCACCTTCTCGTCGCCGATGCTTGTAAGCTAAGAGACGACACAGAAGGTGTTATTCTGCCCCCCCGCCGCTAAAGCGTTGTAAGGAGGATGTTATGTCTGTATATTTGCAGCATTATTTTGATCCGGATGCGTCGCAACGCGTCTTGAAACCCATGCCACAAAAGAGGCGTAAAAGCGATCTTTACAACCTAGGATTTGTCCAAAATGTGCAAAAGGGGCAAGTTCTTGCTGAATTTATCCCTTTAAGCGAAGTGGAAATTTTCGAGCCGCGTTTTATTTATAATCAGGCAATATTTCCACAGGGGCGCAATACACATGTCGACATGGAAAATCCTGTATGCCTCTTAGCCAGTGAAACCGGTTTTGTCTCCTATGTGGATGGCTTTATAACCGTACAAACGGTGCTTAATATTCGTTCTGATATCAACTTTCATACGGGCAATGTGTCCTTTGTAGGTGACGTGGGCGTCCACGGAGATGTGCGTGCAGGCTTTGAAGTGCGCGGAGAAAATGTCCGCATTCAAGGCATGGTGGAAGGCGGAAAGGTATACGCTGCACACGACCTTGCCATTAACGGCGGCGCCCGCAGTGGCCTTGGTAAACAATGCGTCCTCAAGGCGGGCAATACAGCACGCATGGCCTTTGCAGAAAAAGTAGAAATACAGGCGAAAGGCAATGTGCTTATCGAAAAAAACTGCCTTCATTCCACAGTCTACGGCGGCAATAACAGCCTCGTACACGGGCGCATGGTGGGCGGCACCTTGCACAGCCGCCAGTCCGTTGTCGTCACAGGAGACCTCGGCAACAGGGCTGCCGTTACAACGCGCATCTTTCTCGGCTATGACTCCCTAAAAATTCGTAAACTCGAACGCATTGAAGCAGCCATAAAACCACTTGTTGAGAAAATTCGTCACCTCAAAGCCGTCGCAGGACATCTTCCCGTAGATACCAACGAGGTCACACGCAAACTTGCACTCGCGCGTCGTAAGCAAAATGCCTATATCCGCAGTCGCGACCACCTCTGGAAAGCCTTAGAGACACCGCTTGAACAGCTCAAGCAATGCAAACTTATCGTGTACGGTGAAGTTTTTCCCGGCGTAGAAATTGCTATCGGACAAATTTTTTATCTCGTAGATAAACCGTGCCGCAGTGTCATATTCTATCTTGGAGATGGCGAAATCGTATCGGCCCCCTATGATCCGTCTAAAGCAAAACAGACAGCACAAAAGAGAGAAAATGCATGAGAGAAATACGCCGCATTGAACACATTGACTCCCCAATTTCTTCTCAAATACCAGCCGATATTGTCGTTGTAGGTGAGCACAAAAATCTCACAATGCTCGGCGCCGGCGGCATTGCGCGCGAGCTTGCGGCGGTGAAAGATGTAGACTTTCAAGGTAAACTGCCAGTCTTATTGGGTGCCGGTCTCGGACATGCGCTTCAATATCTCCTAGATAACACCGAAGGGCCTGTAGCGGTTGTAGACAAAGAATGTGATATCCAAGCACACAGTGGAGTGCGCAAGCGTTTTACACAAGAATACATTGGAGACGCCGCCATGCGTATCCTCTGGATAGAAAGCACCGACACGCAGGAAGTCTTGAACGCACTCACACGCTGGCAAATTTCTCACGCTTCCCTGCCATTTGCACTTGCCCTGCATACCTTTTATATGCGCCTCGACAAAGAATGGTACGGCCAAATACGCGAGCATGTCACTGCAAGCGAAGAATGCGATTTTTGGGCACATGTACGAAAACCACGATTCACAAATAAAAAACCGCGTGTCCTCCTTATAACAAGCAAGTACTTCCTCCTTGGTGAACTTGTACTGGCATGCGAACGCGCAGGCATCGAACACAAACTCCTTGCTCTGCAAGATGAGGAAATGTCACGCAGTGATTTTGTAGAATCTCTTCTCAAAATAGTTGTAGACTTCCAACCGGACTGCCTTTTGACAATGAACCATCTTGGCGTTGACCGTGAGGGCGTCTTGATGAACCTCCTTGCACAATTGCAACTCCCCCTCGCCTCATGGTTTGTAGACAATCCACACCTTATTGTACACTCCTACACAAACCTAAAAAACCCGTGGGTAACACTGTTCACGTGGGATGCAGACAATGTCGCCTCACTGCAAGAAATCGGTTTTGAGCACGTTTTTTACCTGCCCCTAGGTACAGACACAGAACGCTTTCACCCGCAAAACACCGGCAATCCCTCGTGGCGCACAAAGCTCTCCTTTGTGGGTAATTCCATGGTTCACAAGGTGACAAAGGTTCTCGGTCGCAACGCACTCCCACAAAAACTCCTCACACCCTTCATGCGCATTTCAGCAGACTTCAATGCCAGCAGTGAACGCTCCGTTGAAACATTCCTGCAAAACAGCTATCCAAAATATTACAACTATTATTGTGAGTTACCAAACAATGAATTACGCCTTGGCTATGAGACCGCAATCACATGGGAGGCAACGCGCTTATATCGTGCACAATGCGTAGAGCAGATTTTACCATTTTCCCCCCTCATCGTAGGCGATGATGGCTGGCAGAGTGTTTTCCCTAAAAAAACACTGCGTCTCATCCCCCCCATAACATACTACGACGACCTCCCCCTCTTTTATCCACTCTCCGATATTAATTTCAATGCTACCAGCAAGCAAATGAAGGGCGCTGTCAACCAACGTATTTTTGACGTGCCCGCCTGTAATGCCTTCGTCCTGACAGATTGGCGCGAACAAATGGACGCACTCTTTGAGCCAAAAAAGGAAATAATATCCTATACAGAACCAGAAGAAATCCCTGAGCTCATCTCCTACTACCTCGCACACCCAAAAGAACGACAAAGCATCGCGAGCGCCGCACGCAAACGTGTCCTTGCAGAGCACACGTGGGAACATCGTTTGCGAGTGCTCTTGGCACATATGCGCGATGTATATGGCACGGCATTCTAATTTTATTTTTTTAAGTTTTTATTTTTTTAAGTTTTTATTTTTTTAAGTTTTTTTCTTGGGGGGAAACTTTTTTTAGGAAAAAAAAG
>CAYJHT010000086.1:0-7464 GCA_964369615.1 uncultured Desulfovibrionaceae bacterium | reverse complement strand
TCGCGGTCGCTGACAATGAACATGCCGCCATAATTTTGGAGCGTTTGCGTAATAATAGGGTCTATGTCCGTCTGCCAGCTTATCCACAATGCATAGCCTTGCGCACTCATACGAGTTTCTATATTCTTAGGGAGCTTGGCAAGAAGATTGGCAAACAATGGCATGAATCACCTCTCAAACATAGGAGAAAAAATGGATATTAACAAAGCCGTCAATGAATTAAAACAACGTCCTGGCTTTGCGGACAACGTAGGCATGATGCTCATTCACAATGGTGTCGTGCGTTCATGGTCACGCAACGATCGGCAAGGTGTGGAATCTATAACAATCACGCCGGACAAGGAAAAAATTGACGCCATATGTAAAGAGCTAGAGCAAAGACCCGGTATTTTTGCCATCGTCAATGAAACCGTCGAAGGCGAATGTAAGCCCGGAGACGACGCGCTTATGCTCATCGTTGCAGGTGATATTCGAGAAAATGTCAAAGCAACACTTTCAGAACTCTTAGAGCGCGTTAAGTCGGAAGGCATGGCAAAAAAAGAACATTTCACGTCATAATATACGCTCTGTATGGCATTACATATTGCAAATTCGTGAAATTGGAGTTTTTCGGACACACCATTGTGGCCGAAAAACTCCGATTACACAAACAACCCTACAGCTTATTCAAAGGGCTGTCGCACAATGCCAAACTGGAACAAAGCACGTCAAGCATCCGACGTGGATTCTGTCCCTAGTAAGGCTAATGCAAAATCCTTTCCATAAAATGGTCGCAGGTCTTCAAGTTTCTCTCCAAGCCCCACATAGGTGATGGGTAAAGCGTATTGCATAGCCACGGAAATAGCCACACCGCCCTTGGCTGTCCCATCGAGTTTACTCAGAATAATTTCATTTACACCTGCGGTATCTTTAAATAATTTTGTCTGAGACAAAGCGTTTTGACCCGTCGTCGCGTCAATAACAAGGATAGTTCTGTGTGGTGAGCCTTCGTGTTTTTTTCCTATGACTTGTCGAATTTTTTTCAACTCTTCCATAAGATTGACCTTTGTTTGCAGGCGTCCCGCCGTGTCAATATATATGACATCATGCCCTTGTGTGAGAGCCATATCCATGGCTTCAAAGGCGACTGCCGCAGGGTCTGCGCCTGCTTTTTTCCCATGAAAATCTGCGCCGACACGTTCAGCCCATATGCCTAATTGTTCTGTCGCGGCGGCACGGAAGGTATCGGCGGCGGCGATGAGGACTTTTTTTCCCTGCATCCGGTCGCGGTGGGCAAGTTTGGCTATAGTTGTCGTCTTGCCGACACCGTTCACGCCTATCATGAGCACGACTTCCGGCGCATTCACGGCGCTTATGCGTCGAGGCACGCGGAATATATCTTCAAGGACATCTTGAAGTACAGTGCGCAGGCCTTCGGGTTCTGTTATGTGTTTTTCTCTTGCGCCGCTTTTGAGGCGTTCCATGAGCATCATTGTCGGTTCAACGCCCACATCGGCTGTTATAAAGAGTTCTTCGAGTTCGTCCCAAAAGTTTTCATCAAGAGTGCCGTGGCTGGCAAAGAGGACATCGAGTTTGCGTGTAAAGTGTTCGCGTGTTTTTGCAAGACCGTCACTCAATTTCACAAAGAGGCGGTTACGCTCATCTTCTTCGTCTTCCAGTTCTAAGGCGAGGGCGAGGCGATATTGCAGCTCTGAGCGAAATTCCTCTACATAGTTATATTCCATGCGGTCAAGCCATGCGCGAAAATCTTGCACGAAGGCGTCGGCCTCTTGCGGCGGCGCTTCTAAGGATTGCAAGAGATAGCGCAAGCGCTGCCACAAAAGGGGCGATACTTCTACGATTCCTTCAAGCACGACGGCGAGCCATGCGGATAAGCGCGGTTCTGTTTGCCGCAGAGCGACCGTGAGAGCGGCTTGTTCATCGGGAGACAGGCTGTCGGTGAGTGCTGCGGGTATTTTTTCGTCAGCGTGAGGGACGCTCAGATGAGCGGCAGAGTCTGGAAGACTTTCTAGGGGACGTGGCGCCTCGACGGTGCTATCGGAATATTCTTCTTCGTGGGAAACGCTGTCCTTATCTAGGCTTTCTGGTGCGGACACATCTGGTGCTGGCGTATCTTGCGTGTCACCACTGCCAAATATTTTTTTAATAGCGGAAAAAAAACCCATATATGCTCCTTAATATATGCTAAAATAACATTTCTTCAAACATTGCTCTAAAAAATGCATAACACAAAGAAGCCCATAAGGCAAAGCGCAATTCACCCCCCTCCCTTCAAAAGTCACGGCATTGTTTTTTTGAAAGGGGTTTGGGTAAAACTTTTTTTTCCTAAAAAATGTTTCCCCCCCACAAGGCTTTTCAAAAAAATCTTAATTTTATAACTGTATACTATGCTTCTTCTTCGACAGCGAGACGGGAAGCGTCTACAATGGCATCGCTTAAGGCTATTTCCGTTTGGCTGAATATATTTGAAAGAATGCTGTTGGAGACGAGCATGCCACTGCGTGTTAAGCGCAAGTAGCCGTCGCGGATACGGATAAGACCGTTTTCATGCAGGGCATGAATCAATTTTTGGTGGTCTTTAATAAAGTTTCGTCCTGTCAATTTTTTGTATGCTTTGAAGCGGAGGCCGCGCGCTGTGCGTAGGCGTAGCATTACAAGCTCAAGCACTCTATCTTTGGGAGTGAGTGTTTCTGCTTTGGCATCAAGGCTTTTATTTGCGACTGCTTCTGCCCAGACCTTTTGACTTAAGGGATTTGTCCAGCGTCGTCCTTGCACAGTTGACGTGGCAGAAGGGCCAAGTCCAAGATAGTCACTGCCTTCCCAGTAGCCGAGATTATGCTTACATTGGAAGCCCATGCGGGCAAAATTTGATATTTCGTAATGAATATAGCCTTGTTCTTCTAAGAGCTGTGCCCCTTCCATAAACATAACAGACTGGTCGCGTTCTGTGGGGAGTTGAAATTTTCCTTCAACATATTCGTGCTCTAGGTCTGTGCCCGGTTCTAGTGTGAGGCCGTAAGTGGAAATATGGTTTGGTTTCATGCGTGTTACTTCGCGCAATGTATTGAGCCAATGACGCACACCTTGACCGGGCAGACCCCACATTAAGTCTACGTTAATATTGCTAATACCTACTTCACGTGCTTGCATGACAGCATAGAGGCTGTCTCGTACTTTGTGCGAGCGTCCTAAAAGTCGTAAATAGTCATCATCTAAGCTTTGCAGGCCGATGGAGAGGCGATTGACTCCTGCACGCATAAGTTCGTATACATGTACCTTTGTGCGTAGGGATTCCGGATTTGCTTCAAGGCTTACTTCAGTGCTTTCATCGATATGGAAGATACTTGCGATACGTTCCATAATGACATTCACGACGCGTGCGGGCAATAGGCTTGGCGTGCCACCGCCAAAGAAAATAGAATTTATATGTGTCCCTTTATATTTATCCCCCCACACAGCGAGTTCAAGAAGGAGTGTATCAATATAATTGCGGAAGGGTTCAGAGTGTAGTGGTCTTACCCCCTTACCTAGCGCGAGGGAATGGAATGCGCAATAGTGGCATTTTTTGCGACAAAATGGGACATGTATGTATAGTAGCATAATTTCTCTTGTGGTGAAGTCGTTATAATTTTAGTATTTTTTCACATGCGAGACGCTCTTTATATATTTGCAAAATTTATGCCTTTTGTAAAGTGAAATGTGCTTTCAGCAGAGAGTTTTCCATAAAGAACTCTACATCGCCTTCATCAAGATAAGAAATGAAAAAACTGCATATATTTATCTTTGACAAACAGCGCGCATGAACTTAGTATTACTGCTTTCTTAAATTATTCAGCTCTCAATTTTTTAAATATATAATCATCTATCAAAAAACATGGTTTCAAATAGTTTTCACGGGAAACAATTTGATAGAAATAATATATGAGGAGTATTACCTTGGATATACGCTTTCAAGCCGGCGGCCCCTCTCTTTGGAAGGGTGCCACACTTTTGACATTTGCCTGCAAAGGCGAAAATCCCGTCGAACTCTCACAAGAAGTCGATTACCTGACTCAATGCGCCTCGTGGTTCACTATCGCACCGGGACTTGCTGACTTCAATGCAAATGCAGGAGAACTCGCACTCTTTCATGGACACCCCGCACAAGCAGTACCGCGCGTACTTGCTATAGGACTCGGCGCACGCGATACATTTACATTGAATACATTTAGAAAAGGCGTCGCAGCAGCACTCGCTCGCTGCCGCGAACTCGGCATTATGTCTGTACTTCTGCCTATACCCGCACTGCTCACACTGCCGGGCGATACAGTACGACTCGTCGAAGAAGCAAGCGCCGCCGCTTATCTCGGACTCTATAAGTTTGCTGAACTGCGCACTCCAAGCGATGATGACAAAAAAAATCCCGACTGGCTCGCCTTCGGATTTATGGAAGAATCTGTACCAAACATATACCACAGCGCCGCACGACGCGGACAATATGCCGCAGAAGGTGTCATGCTCGCCCGTGATCTCGCAAATTGCCCGCCAAATATTATGAACCCCATGACTGTAGCAGAACGCGCACAAAATGTCGCAAAAATACACAGCATGAAATGCACTATATATAATGAAGAAGCACTCAAAGAATTAGGCTGCAATACCATGCTCGCCGTAGGACAAGGTTCCGCACAAGAAACATGCATGGTCGTCCTTGAACACGCGCCAAAAGGACACGAAAACGATGATCCAATCATCTTCATCGGAAAAGGACTCACCTTTGACTCCGGCGGCATAAGCCTCAAACCCGCCGCAAATATGCACACCATGAAGAGCGATATGTCCGGAGCCGCCGCCGTACTCGGCGCCATGCACAGCGCAGGACAACTCAACCTAGAACGACGCATAATCGCTATACTCGCATGCGCCGAAAATATGCCCGGCGCAAATGCCATGAGACCTGGTGACGTCGTCACCTCCTTCTCCGGAAAAAGCGTCGAAATACTCAACACCGACGCAGAAGGACGACTCGTCCTGTGCGACGCACTAAGCTTTGCACAAAAACAATGGAAAGCCGCCTTCATCGTCGATATAGCCACACTCACAGGCGCATGCTCGATAGCACTCGGAAAAGATATCGCAGGACTCTTCAGCGATGACACAAAACTCGCCGCAGAAATTGAAGCCATTGGTGCCGTCGTCGGTGAACCCTTCTGGCGACTCCCACTCTGGGAAGCATACAAAGAAGGACTCAAAAGCCCCGTCGCAGATATCGCACACCTAGGCCCACGCGAAGGCGGCGCAATAAATGCCGCCATGTTCCTCAAAGCCTTCATCGAAAATGACACACGCTGGGCACATCTCGATATTGCCGGCACTGATTGGGAATCAAAGAAAACTGCATTAAGCCCCGTAGGTGCCATTGGCTTCGGCACACGCACCCTGCTGGAACTTATGCGCGGAGCAATAGCATGAAAGTATACCTCATAGGCGCAGGACCCGGCGACGCGGGACTTCTCACCATCAAAGGCAAAGAAATTTTAGAAAATGCCGACGTCATCGTTTACGACGCTCTCGCAAATGTCGCACTGCTCAACTACGCACGAACCGATGCAGAATATATTTACGTGGGAAAACGCGCCAATAATCACGCACTCCCACAACAAGAAATAAACACACTCCTCATAAAAAAAGCAAAAGAAGGAAAAATCGTCGCTCGTCTCAAAGGCGGCGATCCCTACATCTTCGGACGCGGCGCAGAAGAAGCAGAAGAACTCCTTGCAGCAAACGTCCCCTTCGAAGAAGTACCGGGCATCTCAAGCACCATCGCAGGACCCGCCTACGCAGGCATCCCACTCACACACCGCTCCTTTGCCTCCTCAGTCACACTCATAACAGGTCACGAAGACCCCACAAAACCCGGCTCCGTTCACAACTGGAAAGCACTCGCCTCCTCAGCATCCACTCTCGTCTTCGTCATGGGAATGAAAAACCTACCAGAAATATCAAAAAATCTCATCGCCGCAGGCCTACCAGAAAACACACCCGCAGCACTCGTCCACTGGGGCACAACTGCACACCACCGCTCACTCGTCGGAACCATACAAAGCCTCCCCCAAGACGCCATTAAACAAAAATTTACAAATCCCTCCGTCATCGTCGTCGGACACGTCGTCTCATTACGCGATAAACTTAACTGGTTCGAACAAAAACCACTCCTCGGAAAAGGCATCGTCGTCACACGCGCACGCGAACAAGCAAGCACACTCGCACACTCACTCGCAAAACTCGGCGCACACGTCATACAATTCCCAACAATAGAAATACACCCACTCAAAAACTACGACAATGTTAACAAAGAAATTCAAAACTTAAATACATACCAATGGCTTGTATTCACATCAGTCAACGGCGTAAAACACTTCTGGAAAAGACTACAAATCCACAAACTCGACAGCCGATGTCTCCACAATAAAAAAATCGCCGCAATCGGCCCCGCCACCGCAGACGCCCTACGTCAACGCGGCATCGAACCTGACTTCATACCCGAACGCTACGTCGCAGAAGGCGTCGTCGAAGGTATGCTCGCACTCGGAATGAAAGGAAAAAATATCCTCATCCCACGCGCACTCGAAGCAAGAGAAATCCTCCCCGAAGCCCTGCAAAATGCCGGCGCCAATGTCACCATACTACCCATCTACGAAACAAAACCCGCAGATACACGAAAAGACGAAGTCCTCCAAGAACTCGAACAAGGACGCATCCACTGCATCACATTCGGCTCCTCATCAACCGTAGATAACTTCCTCTCACTCATCCCAAAAGACACACTCAAAAAATATCCACAAGTCCAACTCGCCGCAATCGGCCCCGTAACTGCAAACACTCTGCAACAAAAACACGGACTCCCCTGCCACATTCAGCCAGAATCATTTACAATTCCGGCTCTTGTCAATACTCTTGTGGAAACACTCTAGGCACGAGGTCGCCCATGCTTGACATGTCATTTCAACACTATTTCACAAAAGAACAAACAGAAAAGCTCAATGCCGCACACGTCGGCATTGGCGGCGTCGGTGGCCTTGGTTCCAACGTTGCCATGCTCCTCGCACGTTGCGGCATACGCAACTTCATCTTCATCGATTGTGACACCGTCGAACCCTCCAACCTCAATCGTCAGCAATACTTCCTGCGACACATCGGCATGCGAAAAGTCGACGCACTCGAACGCATACTCCACGAACTCAACCACGATATCACCGTAGAAAAATACTGCCTCACACTCATGCAAGAAAGCATGCACTTCACCCTAGCCCCCCTCCTGCACAAAGCACACTACTGGGCAGAAGGCTTCGACAATGCCACCCTAAAAAGACTCTTCGTAGAAAATGCCATAAAACATGAACGCTTCATCGTCAGCGCCTCCGGCTTCTGCGGATTTGGCGGCCCCCCCATGCAAACCAAGCACATGGGCGAACACCTCGTACT
>CAYJHT010000085.1:0-7558 GCA_964369615.1 uncultured Desulfovibrionaceae bacterium | reverse complement strand
TAAATGATTGCTTGCTGATTATTAGACAGCGAGCTACGGAGGATAAAATGCCAGACAACAACAACAATAACAATAACAATAATAATAATAATAATAATAATAATAATAATAATAATAATAATAATAATAATAAAATAAACTATTCGTGTGATATTTTCCTGCGTTTAACGCCGATGATGTTTGGGAGTGCGACGCTGACGTTTCCGGTGAATATTTCTGCGGGGTGGCTGCCGCCCCAGAAGAGAGTTTCTTTTTGTGTGCGTAGGAGGAGGCCTGCTTGTACGCCGCCTTCGACATACATGACGGTGTGTATATTGATGGGGTGATGGAGTAGTGTTTGTGCGAAGTCGTGTGCGGAGATGGGGGGTGTGCAGTGGAGGAAGAGGATGCGTCCTTTTGAGTCGTTTCCGACGGCGGCGATGGAGTGGGTGCGTTCGCTTGTTGACCAGAGGATTTTTCCTGTGGAGCTTATGAGGCGATAGTTTTGGACGACGGTGTTATAGAGATTGAGTATATTTTTCCAGTTTTGTGTATCGCGATCGATGAGTAGTGCGTTTGGGAGTTTTTCTTGTTTTGGTTGTGCGAGGAAGAAAGCGCCGAAGCGTTCGACGATGCGTTTATTGTTGGCGTGTCCTTTTTTACAGAGATATCCTGTACTTGTGCTTCCGTCTGGCAGGTACATGCTGGCATTGATGGCGGCTACGAGGTTATGATTTTTGGCCCATTGTGTGAGTGTTTTTGGGGAGCCATTATTTTCGCTGATGGTATAGGTTTCGAAGTCGAAGAATTGCGGGTCGAAGCGCAGAGCGACGATATGTTTTTTTTTATCATTTGTGAGTGGGAGTGTTGCGATATCGAGGCCTTGTTCTTTTTGTGTCCATATTTGTGGTGAGAGTGCGTAGCTTTGAGCTTTATTTGTGGGGGCGGCGCAGGTGTAGGAACTTACTAGGGTGCACAGGCAGAGGCATATGCATGCGTAGAGTTTTTTTATATTGCGAGAGTGTGGCGGGGTATTTTTTTTATTCTTGGGCATGAGTTAGTTCTTTGGATGCTTGTGGGTTTTGCCGCATGTCGAGTTGTTCTTCGACATAGATGCGTGCGTTAAAGTATCGAGTGAGTATATCTTGGGCGTAGGTGCGGTGTATGCCGCCCACATAGGCTGTCATTGCTTTGAATATATTTCTGTTATGTTTGTCGAAGTATTCGCGTAGGATTTCGACACCGATGCGGATGCCAGTATCGATATCGTGGAGGTCTCGTTCGTCTTTTTTTATGCGATTGAGTTTTTCTTTATGGTATTTGTATATGACTTGCATGGGGCCTCTGGCATTTGCAGTGGAGACGGTGGAGGCGTCGAAGGAGCTTTCTCGCCAGATGATACTGAGTATGAGCAGAGGAGGTATGGAGTGGTGTGAGCCCCATTTTGCGCTTGAGACGAGGTATTTATTGAGTACATCTTCCTTTACTTTGACTTCGGGGAAGACTTGGTGGAAGACGTTTTTGAGTTCTTCAAGGTCGAGAACATAGTCGTTGTTACTTTTTTCGATATTGAGTGCGAGTGTTTTTTCGAGGGTGGCTTCTGCTTCTTTGTAGTGTTCTACGCGTTCTTTGGCGATGAGCATAAAGTCTGGCGGTATATATCCTTGTTGCGTGCCGAGCATATATCCGCCGAGGGTGCAGAGGATTGCGAAGAAGATGGTGAGGAAGAAGCGCAAAAAAACGTTATGTTTTGTTTTTTCGGCACAAATGAGTTTTCCTTGTTTGATGGTGTATTGCGTGGGGAAATTGGTGTGGGTATTCACGATAAAACTCTCTTGCTGTAATGGATCAAAAGCTTCCGTTTATGTTACCGTTTTGGCAGTCTTTTTTTTGATATGCTTGTCAGTGGTATTGTACATTGTTTTGCCTGTGTATTTGGGCGAGTCTGTACAAAGGAATTGACTATTATGGAAGCAGACCTTAAGAGACTTTTTGTCGGAAGAAGTTTTGCTATAGCGATATAAGTGCGCGGCGTCAAGTCATACTTGGTGTGAGTAATTTTTTTTACTGACTCTATTTTGTTGAAATTGTGTTGTTTTTTTGAAGAGTAGGATTTTTTATGAGAACAGATGTACATACTCATGCCTTTCATCCGAAGATAGCGCACAAGGCTGTTGCGCATTTGAATGATCATTATGGTATTACTTGTGCGGGTATTGGAACGATTGATGATTTGCGTGGTCAGTGTCGTGCAAGTGGGATAGACAGGTGCGTTGTTTTGTGTGCGGCGACAGCGCCTGCGCAGGTATTGCCGGCGAATAATTATGCAATATCTTTGCAGAAGGATTATGATGATATATTGGCTTTTGGGACGATTCATCCTGGCTATGAGGGTTGGGAGGTTGAGCTTGAGCGTTTGCGTCGTCATGGGATAGTGGGTTTGAAGTTGCATCCGGATTTTCAGAATTTTTGGTTAAATGACGCGCGTCTTTTGCCAATTTTTGAGTATGCACAGGAACATTTTATTTTTCAGATTCATATTGGCGATATTTTGCCACCGGAGCAGAATCCGTCTTGTCCTTATAAGATTGTGTCCTTGCTTGAGAGTTTTCCGCGTATGCGTTTGATAGCGACGCATCTTGGCGGGTATCGTCATTGGCAGGAGTCTTTGGAAGTTTTGGTGGGTCGGGATGTGTGGCTTGAGACGTCGAGTACGACGCCATATATTTCTGATGATCTTTTGCGTTGTATTTTGCGCAAGCATGATGGTGACCGTATTCTTTTTGGGAGTGATTACCCTTTGCATCATGCGGGCGAGGAGATGGAGCGATTGCGTTGTAAGGGTGCTTTGAGTGAGTCTGCGCTTGAAAAAATTTTGAATAATGCGGATTCTATCTTCAAGCCTCTTTAATATAATACTTTTTTAAGTTGCATTAAAAAAAATGAACTTTTTTCAGAAAATATTTGCAAAAAATATAATTTTTTCTTATGCTCCCGTTTCCACTTTTTTTTACAAAATTCGGCGTCTTATTTTTTACTGTAAGTGTTTGATGGTTTTGTAGAAAAAAGTTTTTCGGTTTTTTTTTGTTCTGTTTGTTTGGTTTTTGGCCGTTTTTTTCATTGACAGAACTGAGAAAGAGTGTTTCTCTAATCCTAAGGCCGCTTCATGGCGATGAGGGGTTGCCAGCAATCTTGAGCGGTCTAACTGTTACTTTTTTTTGAGAGGTTGTTTCATGTCCAAGTCCATTTATGTAGGAAATCTTCCTTGGTCAGCTACTGAAGAACAAGTGCAAGACCTTTTTGCCGAATACGGTAAGGTTTTGTCTGTAAAGCTTATTAGCGACCGCGATACTGGCCGTGCCAGAGGTTTTGGTTTTGTTGAAATGGATGACGCCGACGCACCTGCTGCTGTTGAAGCACTTGACAACGCGTCTTTCGGTGGTCGTACATTGCGTGTGAACGAGGCAAAGCCCCGTGCAGCACGTCCAGCACGTTTTTAATTGACCTAATTAACGGTTGAAACCTTCTTACAGAACCTTTTTAAGAGCTTGATTTTTGCGAGAGAGAGTATTGATGGAGCATAGAATTTTGACGCAAGACTTGATGTCAATTTTGTGCGAGAAATATGGCTTCATTTCGTGGAAGCCATGGGCGTAGATTTCGGCTTGGAATAGCGAATATTTTGAGCCGAATTTGAGCAAAGTTTTTTCTTGACATTTCTTCATGCGTGTGTTCGCGTCAAAAATTTTTTGAAGCATCATTTTACGCAAAGAATGCCGATAATACTTAAGTCCGTGGTTACAAGCTTAAACGATTTTGTTGTTCATGAATTGTCTTGAGTGGGCACAGATGACAAATGTACGTTTTGAATAGGTCTGCAAGTTATTGCGCTTTTACAAGAAAAAATAAAGCGTATTTTACATGCTAAGGAGTCAAATGCATGTTAGATCCCAAGCAATGCGTTTTGCATAGCGGTGGCGCTGCAGGAACAGAGACTTTCTTTGGAGGTCTTGCAGAGGAATGGGGTATAGAAGAGGTAAATTATAGCTTTGAGGGACATCAACTCAGTAGGACTCGTGGCGTTCGCGTCTTGACCTCCAACGAGCTGGCACTTAAAGATGTAAGCCTTACCTATGTTTCTAAACTCATGAGCCGTGAATATACCCGCGCGCCACTTTTTCGTAAGGTTTTGCAGTCCATTTGCTGGCAAATCAGCAGCGGACACGAGGTAGTTGTGATTGGGGTCATACAACCCGACGGCACAGTGAAAGGCGGAACAGGCTGGGGAGCAGAATTTGCAAAAATTTGCAACAAGCCCCTGCTCGTCTTCGATCAGGTAAAAAATGAATGGTTCACATGGGAAAAAGATGCGTGGCAGGTTGTAAAAGACCCTTGCATCACTCGCACTCATTTTGCTGCGACAGGAACACGATTCCTTGAGGACAGTGGACGTGCGGCCATTAAGGAACTTTTTGCCAGATCCTTTGCCAGATAGTTTTTTTACGCCGCGAGTTCGCTTGATGGTTTAATGATGTGCTTCTTTATGGTTTCTGTGGGCTTACAATGATAGTATATATTCCTTATATGTCGGACGCCCACACAATGAGCTCGGCGGTACAGTTTCACTACAAGATGATGGCTCCATTGTGTAAAAAGCCTGCGGCTGTTGCGTGTAGCCTTGCTGCATACAACGCTAAGTGCTCGACACTATCGGTTACATTGTGAACATTCCGGCCTCCGCATAGAATTATGTGGAGGCCTTTTTTTTACTGTAAGTAATGAAAGTTGATGATAAAGAATTTTTCTGACGATATTACAAGTCATAAGCGTGATTCCTTTTATGGCGGGCTTGCCGGCTTTGTTTCCTTTGTGATTTGGGGAGGACTTGTCCTTTATTGGAAAGCGCTAAGTGATATCGCCCCCATTGATACTGTTGCGCAGCGCATCCTATGGTCATGTGCCGTGATTGTGCCCGTAGCCTATTTGACGCGGAATTTACCAGAAGTACGCCGCGCATTTGCAGACAAGGCTACCTTGATGCGCTTGCTCGTTTCGGCATCTGTGCTGACTATCAACTGGCTCTTGTACATATGGGCTGTGACAAGCGGACGTGTTGTAGAAGCAAGCCTTGGATACTTTATTAACCCGCTTGTCTCTGTCCTATTAGGACGTATTTTTTTAAAAGAGCGCCTGACACGCCTGCAAATTCTAGCAATATCAATAGCTTTCTTTGGTGTCTTGTGGAGTGTCGTTGCCTACGGACATATGCCTTGGCTTGGTCTTGGCGTTGCTTCTACTTTTGCCCTTTATGGGTATTTGCACAAGACTGTTTCCTCCGGCGCCATAGCAAGCCTGTGCACGGAAACTATCTTGATAGCGCCTTTTGCGCTCATATGGCTTTTGTATCAATCAACAACAGGCGCACCACACTTTTTTGATTATGAGGTACAAACACAACTCTTGCTCATGGGAACTGGGATCATTACGACAATACCCTTGTTCCTCTTCGGCTGGGCAAGCCAGCATATTTCGCTTGCAAGCCTTGGACTTTTGCAATACGTGGCACCCACAATAAAACTTCTTTTGGGCACGCTTCTTTATGGCGAGCCAATAAACGCGGCGACAGGTGTGACACTTGTCTGTATCTGGATTGGTTTGGCGCTGTACTCGTGGTGCAATTTCACACAAATACGCGCAGCTAAGCGCTCTCGTATTTTGTGATATCCGTCGACAGCGCTAAGAAAAATTTTGACAAAGGAATCTAGCTCATGACATATACAGATAAAGAGCGTGCAATTTTACGCTGTGCCCAGAGTAATCTTTCTGAGAGCTTGACGCCTTATGCGGATATTGCGCGTGAGGTAGGATGTACGGAAGAAGAGGTTTTGGCTCTCTTAATTCGTATGCGTGACGAAGGTGCTGTGCGTCGTTTTGGCGCCTGCATAAAGCATCAACGTACAGGATGGACGCATAATGCCATGGTGGCGTGGCAGGTGGAGGAGTCAGACGCTGAGCGTTGCGGTGAATTGGCAGCGACGCATAAGCAGGTCTCTCATTGTTACTTCCGCCCGTCGCCCACAACGGACTGGCCCTATACTCTCTACACAATGGTACACGGACGCAGTAAGGAAGAATGCGCCGCAATTATAGAGGACGTACAAAATAAGACAGGTATCGAGCAGTATACTGTTTTAGAAAGTATTCAAGAATTAAAAAAAATATCTATGACATATTTTTAGGCGCATTCACTGAATGTGCTTAGTGATTATGAGGTACGACAATGAAAGAGCATCTCTCCTCGGCGTATTTTGAACGCGCCTGCGAACTTATCCCCGGTGGTGTGAACAGTCCTGTTCGCGCTTGCAAAAATGTGGATAGTGTTCCGCTTTTTATTCAATCAGCAAAGGGCTGTGAAATCATCGATGTAGACGGCAATACATATATCGACTATGTGCTTTCTTGGGGGCCTATGATCCTAGGTCACGCGCACCCGGAGGTGACGCGTGCAGTGGAAGAGGCCGCACGAAATGGAACAAGCTATGGCGCACCTTGTACAGGCGAAGTCCTTCTTGCACAAGAGGTGCTTGAAGCTTTGCCGCATATGGACATGGTGCGAATGGTCAATTCCGGTACTGAGGCTACTATGAGCGCTTTGCGTCTTGCACGCGGCGTGACAGGTCGTAGTAAGGTGCTGAAATTTATCGGTTGTTATCATGGTCATGCAGACGCATTCTTGGCGGCGGCAGGTTCTGGTATGGCGACCTTGTCTATTCCGGGTACGCCGGGAGTGCCTGCGGCTGTGGTGGCTGACACGCTTCTTGCCCAATATAATGATATGGATGCCGTGAAGGATATTTTTGCCCGCGAGGGCGAGCATATGGCTGCGGTGATTGTGGAGCCTGTAGCTGCGAACATGGGTTTAATCGCACCAAAGGCCGGATTCTTGCAACTTTTGCGTGATTTGTGTACGCAGTACGGTGTTTTGCTCATTTTTGACGAGGTTATCACTGGTTTCCGCTTAGCATACGGGGGCGCTCAAGCCTACTTCAACATCATTCCGGACTTGACGACGCTTGGCAAGATTATCGGTGGTGGTTTGCCTGTGGGTGCTTATGGTGGCAAGCGCGAGTATATGGAGCGTGTTGCGCCGAGCGGAGATGTTTATCAAGCAGGCACGCTTTCTGGCAATCCTTTAGCGATGGCGGCAGGCCTTGCGACATTGCGCCTTTTGAAGGGCAGTGATTACGAGGCTCTTGAGCGTCGGACGCGTCGTTTTGCATCTGAGATGGAAGGCGTTTTGCGTGATAAGGGTCTTTCTGTGCGTGTTCCGGCCCTAGGGTCCATGTTCTGTCCTTTCTTCACGCAAGAAGAAGTGCATGATTTTGCAGCTGTAAAGCGCACGGATGCGGCTTTATTCACGCGTTTTTATAAGGCAATGCGTAAGCGCGGCATCTATATTGCGCCTGCGTCCTTTGAAGCCGGTATGATGAGCTTTGCCCATACAGGAGCGCATCTGCAAAGAACTTTGGACGTCATCGACAGCCTTGAATTGTAAATATATAATTATAAGTAAATATAT
>CAYJHT010000084.1:0-7583 GCA_964369615.1 uncultured Desulfovibrionaceae bacterium | reverse complement strand
ATAGGATAAAAGTCAAGTAATTTTAGTGTGATATTGCTTTTTCAGGGTCAACTATTTATGCGACATGAAGACTGGCTACGCGACGGCGGAGTATCATCCGCGCATATGCTTCAAGCGCTCCTGAAAGAACATTATCGCGAGTTTTTCTATCAAAAAAATTACTTTGCTCTCTCAACGCATGCGGATTCCGAAGGCGACGCCCTTTGCGCGGAACTTATACGCATTTGGCATGGCAAATCCTTGCTTCACTATGACGATATATCACGCCTCTTACCCTACATTCCCATAGAAAAAATCAAACAAGTACTCTCGCGAGACGCAAATTTTATTTGGAACTCTCGCGAAGTATACACGCATATTGACAACATAGATATCGCTTCTGATGAATGTGTCAAGATAAAAAAGGTCGTTGCTGAACGTTGCCGTGCAGACGGTTTTTCTTCTTTCGTGGATATTTACCCGGAAAGCATTCAAGATCACAATGTTGAATTTAGCACTTCTGCCATTCAAGACGCCGTTTTTCAAAGATGTCTTTCACAAGCATACAAGAAAAAAGGAAAAATCATTGTCCCCCACGGGAACGACCTTGATGTGGCATTGATTCTGAAAAACTTCATTGCACAACACGATACGTTGACACTTGATGAAATCGTCGACTTTGAAAAAGATATCACAGGAACATGTGACCGTCAAATTGCTCTAAAGAGGCTCTCTCAAGCGATGATAAGAATCGAGGAAAAAAACTTTGTAGCACAGCACTTCATCAGCTTTGATGTTGATGTCGTAGACACTACCCTCGAGTCTCTACTACAAGGCGACTATATGCCGCTACGCAGCATTATCAGTTTTGCCATGTTTCCGGATTGTCAGCAAGCTTGGAACCTCTACACCCTTGAGAGCTATTGTAGGAAATATAGTAAAAAATTTCGTTTTGATGTTTTGAGGCAAAACTCTAAGAATGTGGGAGTGATAGTTCGCAACAGTTGTCAACTGTCATATTTTGACATTATGGCAAACGCTCTTGTTGACGCGGGCATTCTCTTGGAGGTTGAGCCAGCGCTTGCGTTTCTTCTGGAAAATGGATATATAGCACAGACAAATTATTCAAAAATCAACGACCTAATTTGCATTGCTAATAAACTAAAATATAAAGAGAATAACTAGTGTACTCGTATTCGCATGATGAAATTTCCGGAGGATTACTATTAAATTCCTCCCCAACAACCTTTTCCAAAGAACCACGACCGGTGTATGCTGCTGAACTGGACATTTTAGGATTTAATGCATATTGGGAGTACGACAAGCAAAATGATGTGCCCTACATGTGGGCGGAAGCAAATACGTACTGGTATCGCGGAACGTGTGTTGCCAAGTTAAAGGGCGGTAATATATGCAAGGCGCCAGAAATTATTATTCCCTTGGATGAGCAAGGCGATGTCATTGTTCCCGAGCCTTATGGCATACCACTAAGGCCCATTGACATGGACTTGATGCTCAAAAAGAATGCAGAGTTCATCAGTATCTTAGAGCAGACAACAATCAAAAAGATCGTGGCCATATACGAGAAATATGTCAAAAAAATTGACCTCTTCCATGTGGCATATTCCGGTGGAAAAGATAGCGCTGTTTTATTGGATCTTGTGAAAAAAGCTTTGCCGCATGGCAGTTTTGTGGTGATTTTTGGTGATACGGGCATGGAATTTCCCGATACCTATGACAATATTGTGGCAACAAAAAGCATGTGTGAGAGGGAAGGCATCCCCTTTTATACCGCCCGTTCACATTTAACACCAGAACAGTCGTGGAAAATGTTCGGCCCTCCTTCTCGTGTGTTGCGTTGGTGCTGTAGTGTACATAAAAGTGCACCGCAAATGTTGAAGCTTCGAGAAATTACTGGAAAAAACGATTACATTGGCCTGGCCTTTGTTGGAGTGCGATTGCATGAGAGCGTGAAGAGGGCAAAATACGAATATGAAAATTTGGGGAAGAAGGTAAAAGGTCAGTATGATTTTTATCCCATATTAGAATGGGCTTCCGCAGAGATTTTTTTGTATTTATTTTGTAATAAAATTCCTTTAAATACAACTTATACGCATGGAAACTCTCGCGCAGGGTGTATTGTTTGTCCCATGGTGGGGGGATATAGTGAATACATGAGAAATATTATGTACCCTAATGAGACCAAGGCATATTGTAATTTTATACGAAATTCAAGTGATAAAAACTTTACGAATCTACAATTTGCTGATTTTATGAGTAAAGGTGCATGGAAATCGCGTGCGGACGGAAGATTTATATGCGATGCACAAAAAAAATACACTGAACATAGCGTCAATGGCACTGTACACATAAAAATTTGTAATCCACAATCAAACTGGAAAGAATGGATAAAGACTCTAGATAGAGAGGTAGTATTTTCAATAGAAGCTATGAAAGATGGCTACATTGTTCATGTTGCAGAAGAGGAACTAAAAAAATATCCTTCTTCTGCAAAAATATTCCGGCAAATTTTTCGTAAAGCAGCCTACTGTAGGGCATGTGGTGTGTGTAGAACTAATTGCAAAAATGGATGTCTTCAATTTTATGATAAAGTAATCCGCATAACTGATTGTCGCCGGTGTTTGGATTGTCACAATCTTTCTGGTGGCTGCTTACTCTATGATTCCCTAAAAATCCCAAATGGAGGGATCAAAATGCGTGCGATTAACTCTTTTACGGAACACGCTCCTAAGTCAGAGTGGATAGTTTCTTTTTTCAGCGAGAAAGAAAATTTTTTTTCCAATCATAGCCTGGGTCCAGACCAATTAGTGAAATTCAAAGTTTTTTTGACGGACGCATCGCTTGCTGTTAAAACTGAATTTTCTACTTTTGCAAAATTACTATGCGCAATAGGCTGGGAATCACAACAATCTTGGGCGCTTATTCTTATAAACTTGTTAAGTGAAAATCCACAAATGCGATGGTACGTTCAGAACCTCGACCTAGGTAGAATCTATACGAAAAAGGAAGTTATAGATATGCTACTTAGTGATGCTCTCGTTGCCAGAGCAGGCAATGCTGTTGCTAAGGCGTATAAAAGAATAGTTGAAACCCCTCTCGGCACGACACTGCATTTCGGACATGTTACAAGTGTAGGTGAGATTGTCCGCACAAAATGCACTGTTTCCGACCCTCGTGTTGTACTCTATGCGCTTTTTAAGTTTGCAGAAAAGTGCAATGACTATAAGGAATTTACCCTCTCGACACTTATGGATGACTCTGTCGACCGCGACGGCATAAGTCCTAGCCGGATTTTTGGTCTTACGCGTGAGGAGTTAATTCCCATGCTCATAGGGCTGTCTGCCAAGTATCCGGAATTTATATCTGCAACATTCACCCATGACTTGGAAAAAATTGCCTTGGCTCAAGATAAAAATTCCGCGCAAGTCCTTAATCTGTTTATGGAGGAAGAAGGTGATGGATAAAATATACCGCGAATACTTTGCCATTGATGAAGCCTATTTTCCACAAATAAATAATTCCTCCATTGATGCCGACCCAAGTATCTGGACAAAGACCTATCCACATGAAACCTTTGTCTTAATGCTCAAATCTATGGAAAGAGTATTGGCGCGGCAAGAAAAAAGATCCCTTTGGGTAGAAGGCGCATATGGTACAGGCAAGTCTCAATGCGTGTACACCCTCAAGAAAATTCTTGACGCGCCCGCAGAAGAAGTACGTGCGTATTGGGAACAGTACGATGCTCTCAAAAAAGAAAAGGATTTGCTGGAAAAATTCCTCGGACATAAAGAAAAAGGTATTGTCACCGCATATAGATATGCGTCGGGAAATATTACATCACCACGGGAACTTTTTCTCGCCATACAAGAGAGTGTCGGTGCCGCTTTGCGAGAGAGAAAACTGTATTGCGGCGAAAATACACTGAAGGAAAGCGTTATCGCGTGGATAGACGAACCTGCCCAGAAAGCTTTTTTTAATGCGCTTTTGCAAAAGCCGGAGTGGTCAATATTTGCACAGCGAACGGCGGACGAAGTTTTGCACGAGCTACGCCATGCTTCAGAAGTAACAGAACTCATGCACAATTTATTCCGTTTGGCAGAAAAAGAAGGCATTACCGCCATGAGTATTGACGCAGATCGTCTTATTGTATGGCTGAAAGATGTGATTGATACAAACGATGTAAAAATTGTCCTTGTGTGGGATGAATTTTCTGCATACTTTAGGCAGAACCGAAACAGTCTTGACGAATTTCAAAAAATTGCTGAACTTGTCAACCTCAAGCCCTTCTATTTGATAGTTGTTACCCATGAGACCGGCCAACTTTTTACAGAAAATGATAAAACATGGAAAGTTGTCAGTGACCGCTTTGTGAAGGCGGGCATAGACTTGCCTGATAATATTGCCTTTAATCTCATTGCTCACGCATTTAATGTAAAAGACGCTGCAAAGGATGAATGGAGTATTATTGCCGATGATTTAAACACACGTCTTCATGATTCGCGTCGAGCTGTAATGAAGACGGCAAAAATACGCAGTGAAGCAACGATTACGGGCATTATGCCCATCCACCCCATGACCGCGCTCCTCTTGAAGAATATTTCGTCCGCATTCAAATCAAATCAGCGGAGTATGTTTGATTTTATTAAATCCGCTCCAGACGAAAACACAAAATCTTTTCAGTGGTTTATTGATACATCGACCCCCTCTGACGATGTTCCCTTGCTCACAGTGGATATGTTGTGGGACTTCTTTTATGAGAAAGGCAAGGAATATCTCACTCCTGATATTCGTTTGATTTTAGATGTCTTCCCTCAACAGTCCAATTTGTCTGATGAAGAAAAGATAGTTTTGAAGACCATATTGATCATGCAAGCCATTGATACACGTCAATCAGGTCTGATAGATCTTTTCAAAGCAACCGAGCAAAATCTCTCCTACGTTTTTGAAGGCATTCCCCATCTTCAAGATGGGGCGTGTATCGGGATAGCGAAAGGATTGGTAAAACGAGGTGTGTTGATTGCCGCGCAGACACTCAACAACAAAAAAGTCTTTACCGCCGCAATATTAGCCGGCGATCAAGGCAAAATAGAAGATAATAAGAAAAAGATACACGCCGCTAGCAGTACGAGTAAGCTCGTTGCCGAGGGAGAACTTGCCACTGTTCTCGCACTGCCGCCCGCCCTACGCGTGCGTTATGAGGCTGAGACAAATACAGGAAAAATCTTGGCACTCACTCACGCCGACTTCACCCGCAGCATGAACATCCTCGCCGATAAAACCTTCGTGTGGAAATGTGCCGCTGTTATAGCTTTTGCCAAGGACGAAGTAGAAGCCTTGGCATTTAGACCAATTTTTCAACGAGCTGTCAAAGATAGTCGTCACAAAAATGTTGTCTTTATTGACGCACTCTCTACACCCTTGGGACATGAGGCATTTGAAGAGTATGTGAATCATGCTGCCATGGCACAATATTATGTGGGAAACAACAATGCCGCAGCACACGCCAGCGAGGCTAAGGCAAAGCAGGTTTTGTCGCAGGACTGGAAAGAAAGAATTTACCATGGACAGTTCACACTGTATACATGTGATAATCCGGAAGGAGAGAGGGTGGCCAACGCGCAAGGTGTCGCAAATTTCATGCAAACCTTTGCTCTCAAAAAATTTCCTTATATCTTTGACTTTGCACGCGGCTTATCGGAAACCACCTTGAAGCTCACGAGTGCAAAACAGGCCGCGCAATGTGGCATAGAGAAAAAAACAAAGTCTGTTGTCGTGAATGTTGAAAAAGTCACCCTTGCCGATGTATGGAATGTGGAAAAGTATTGGACTCATGCAGAACATGCTTCCTTACCAATCAGTATTGTGAAAGGGCGTCTTGAAGAAATTATTAAGGAAACATTTCAGAAAGAGGGGCAAATATCCATAGGCAGTATTTATGATTGCTTAGAAACAGAATTTGGCTTTTCGCAATCTAACCTTTCGGCTTTTTTGACGGGTTTTTTGCTCAAGGAGTACAGCGGAGAGCCGTATCGTTACAGTGATTCTCTCGGTGGGCATGAGCCCATGAGTGTGGATAAGCTGAAGGAAATGATAGGCAACTATATTGGAAAAAATCCCAAGCCCACATATATTCTAGAGAAAAAACCGGAGGAAATCTCGTTTTACGCTGTAACGGAATACGCTTGGGGGCTTACAAAAAACGCTTATTCGTCCACCAGCAAGGCCGCTTCTGCTGTTGCAACGAAAATGCGTCACCTTGGCCTCCCCATTTGGGCACTTGCCGCTGTAGATGACGATGGCGTCTATGGTATTGTACATAAGTATATTGAGTTAGTTCAAAGCGAAGGGGCAGAAGCACATAAAAAAGCGTTGGAAATTGGCACTGCTGCCCTTATCAATACGGATATTTCCGCACACCTTGCCGCGCTTATCACTGTTGAAAATTGTCAACGGGGAATGCGTACATTTTTGCAGGCTTTTGAGGGAGGGTGTTTGCCCATTTTGGCAAAAGAGATTGGAGCAGAAGATAACATGCTTAGTGATATAAGGCGTTTATTTTCTGTGGAATATTCTTGTTTGTGGAAGAAAGATGTGGGTGAGGGCGAAATCAAAAAGCTTTTTGTGGAATACGGCATTGTAAAAGCATTAAATCAACTTTTACATGCCTCGTGCACCAACTTAAACAGTGCCTTAAACACGCTCAGAGAAAAACTGAACTTTTTTGCTATTTCTGCTGATGCACTACAATTAACGTGCCCGCAGCTAAAAATCACCATATTGAGTTTTGTAAAAATATATAAAGGCGAGGATATATTACCCGAACAGCGCCAAGAACTTTTGGACAATCTTAAGCAACACCACGACATGCTTTATGATATTTTTGAAAATGAAAAAGAAATTTTTCAAAAAACATACGCTGTCTATGTGGAAGGACTCTCTGAGAGTGACCTTGATGAGGTACGCTCTACCTTACCTACAGGAATTTTTCATGACTC
The DNA here is from genome assembly GCA_964369615.1 of uncultured Desulfovibrionaceae bacterium. GTDB lineage: Bacteria > Desulfobacterota > Desulfovibrionia > Desulfovibrionales > Desulfovibrionaceae > CAYJAD01. The sequence goes on along the minus strand of CAYJHT010000084.1, from coordinate 588 downwards.
CACAACCATCAGCAATGCGAAAGTCAAGGCGGCTGCGGAAGAGTTTCGCAAAAAGCAAATTAAAACAGAACTGCTTGATCTATGGAAGAGAAAGACAGAAACGAAGAGTCCTCAAGAGTGGTCGCGCATACACAGAACACCTATTTTATGTTGTGTGACAGAGGACGAATACGAAATGGCAAGAAAGGCTTTTGACACACTCAACAGTACAAAACCAACCGACACAGAAATCAAAATTGCCTTGGATTTTCTCAAGCAAGCGCAATTTTTCCTTGTGACTTCTGACAAATCTTTGCGAAACGCATCATTTTCAAAAAACATCATTGGAGAATATGCCACACTCTTGCACGACATAGAGAAAGTACGAGATGCATTGGAAAGTCTTCAACTGGATGTGTACAACTGGAATGGGCATCCCGCTGTGATAAATAAAATACGCACACTTGCAGAAGCGGAGTATAATGCCGGCGGCAGCGATGCAGTCTTGTCACGAATTGACGCCATGGATGACGCACAGCTCAAGCAATATTTAAAAACTCGAGTTTCTGACATAATTACGCTGAAATTTTAATGTGTTCCAGTTGTTTT
>CAYJHT010000083.1:0-7599 GCA_964369615.1 uncultured Desulfovibrionaceae bacterium | reverse complement strand
GGTTTGGGGGGAAACTTTTTTTTTCCTAAAAAAAAGTTTCCCCCCAAGAAAAAAGCTTAAAAAAACAAAAAAAGCTTTCCCCATAAGCCTTTTATTTTTTAAGAACTTCTACAGTGCTTTCGGCGATTTGTAGCTCTTCGTTTGTGGGGATGACGAGTACGGGGATTTTACTTGCTTCTGTGCTGATGGTGCGTGCTGTTGATCTGCGGATATCGTTTTCTTCGTTGTCGAGGATGATGCCGAGTGGTTCGAGTCCTTGGCAGACAGCGGCGCGGACGTGTTCGTCATTTTCGCCGATGCCGGCGGTGAAGACGATGGAGTCTACGCGACCGAGGAGGAAGAAGTAGGAGCCGAGTAATTTCTTGATACTGCGCACGAGCATGTCGAAGGCGAGTTGTGCTTTTACGTCGCCGCTTTCGCGCATGGCGTGGACATCGCGCATGTCATTTGTGCCGCAGATGCCGAGGATACCTGACTTTTTATTGAGCAATTCGTCTACTTCTTCTGCGCTGAGTCCGACTTGTTGCATGATGAAGGGTATGATTGCGGCGTCGATGCTTCCGGAGCGTGTGCCCATCATGAGTCCTTCGAGGGGGGTGAGTCCCATGGAGGTGTCGATGCAGCAGCCATTTTGTACGGCGGTCATGGAGGAGCCATTGCCGAGGTGCATGGTGATGGTATTGAGTTCGCTTAAGGGTTTACCGAGGTATTCTGCGGTCTTGCGTGCGATATATTTATGGGATGTTCCGTGGAATCCATAGCGACGAATACGATATTTTTCATAATATTCGTAGGGTAATGGATAGATATAGGCGGCAGGCGGCATGCATGCGGCAAATTCGGTGTCAAAAACGCCGACATTTGGGATGCCGGGCATAAGCTTTTCGGCAACGTGTACGCCCATAAGGTTTGCGGGGATGTGCAGGGGACCTAGGGGAGTGTAGCTGCGCACGATTTCTTTGACGCGTTCGTCGATGCGTACGGGCGTGACGATTTCTTCACCGCCAAGCAGGACGCGGTGGCCTATGGCATCGATTTCTTTGACGTCTTTAATGACGCCCTTGTCCTTATCTGTGAGCATGGAGATGATTTCTTCCATGGCTTCCACGTGTGTGGGGAAGGCTTTTTCACGGATAATTTTTTCTTCTTCGTAGGTATCCGGCGCGATTTTATGTGCAAGCTTGCCCACGATGGAGCCGATGCGCTCTACAAGGCCAGAGCACAGGACAGACTTGTCTGTCATGTCAAAAAGTTGGTATTTGCAGGACGAGGAACCGGCATTCATAACCAAGATTTTCATAAACTTTTCCACTCTTTCGTTAAATATTTTTAGTTCTTTTCCGCAGCCGCTTGAATGGCGGTGATAGCTACGGTGTTTACAATGTCTGCTACAGTACAACCGCGTGACAAATCATTAACAGGCTTATTGAGTCCTTGCAAGACGGGGCCTATGGCGATTGCTTGTGCGGCACGTTGTACGGCTTTGTATGTATTGTTGCCTGTGTTGAGGTCGGGGAAGATGAAGACGGTGGCGCGTCCGGCGACTTGGCTGTTGGGCAGTTTTGTGCGTGCGACTTCGGGGTCTATGGCGGCGTCGTATTGGATGGGGCCTTCGAGCAGGAGGTCTGGCGCAATTTCCTTGGCAATTTTTGTGGCTTCGACGACGATATCAACGTCTGCGCCCTTGCCTGAGGCTCCTGTGGAATAGGAGAGCATGGCGACGCGCGGCTCGATACCAAAGACGCTGGCAGTGTGGGCGGAGGCGACGGCAATTTGCGCGAGTTGTTCTGCGGAGGGGTTCGGGTTGACGGCGCAGTCACCAAAGGCGAGGACGCGGTCTTTGAGGCACATAAGGAATATAGATGAGACGATGGAGCAGCCGGGCTTTGTTTTGATAAATTCGAAGGCGGGTCGGATGGTGTGTGCGGTGGTGTTGACGGCGCCGGATACCATGCCATCGGCGTGGTTTTTGTGTACCATCATAGTGGCAAAGTATGTGCAATCGGACATGCGATCTCTGGCTTGTTCCTCTGTCATGCCCTTGGCTTTGCGCAATTCGTGATAGGTTTTTGCGTAATCGTCAAAATCTGGTGAAAGTTCTGGTTGAATGATGCGTGCGCCGGACAGGTCGAGGCCGAGGGAGGCGATGCGTTTGCCCATTTTGTCGGCATTGCCGAGGAGTATCACTTCTGCCACGCCGCGGCGTAGGAGGGTATCGGTGGCGTGTAGGATGCGGTCTTCTTCTCCTTCAGCGAGGACGATGCGCATTTTTTTTGCGCGCGCTCTTTCGATGAGGTCAAATTCGAACATCATGGGTGTGATGCGTGTGGGTTTTTCGGTGATGACGCGCTTTGCAATTTCTTTTGAATTGATATGTCTTTCAAACAATCCGAGTGCTGTGTTGACCTTTTGCATATTTTCCGGCTCGATGCGTCCGTAGAGTTGCGAGAGGACTTGCATGGTGTTGTAGGTGTGGTCTTTTGTCAGCAGGATGGGGACGGGGACACCTGTCCAGCCTTCGAGGAGGGTGCGAACGCTTTTTGGCATATCGATGCCGCCTGTGAGCAGGACGCCGGAGATATCTGGATAGGCTGAGGAGGCGCGCGAGGCAAGCGCTGCAAGGACGATATCTGCTCTGTCGCCCGGTGTGATAATCAGGTTATCTTGATGTATATAGTCTAGGAAGTTGTGTACTTGCATAGCGGCGATGAGGTAGTTGCCGACGAGTGTGTCCATGCGTTTTTCGCCATAGATGACTTCTGCTTTGAGCCATTTTGCCACGTCTGACATGGTGGGTTTACCGAGGACGGGTTCATCGTGCACGCTGTATATGAGGGGCTGTCGTTCTGTGTGTTTGCAGGTCACATTTGCCCGCAGGTCGTCTTGTTCCATGACGGAAAAGTTTGCGCGGTTGATGATTATGGCGAGGATATCGATGTGTTTTTCTTCGAGCTGGTCAACTACAAGCTGTGTGCTGTCGATGACTTCATCGATGCTTTTACGTGCTCCGTTGCCGACGACGACGACGGTGCTGCCGATATTGGCGGCGATTTCGGTATTGAGTTCAAATTCAAAGGCGGGGTCTGCGCCGATGAAGTCTGTGCCTTCACAGATGACGATATCGTGAGTATCTGCGACGGCGTGATATTTTTCCAAGATATTCGCAAGGAGCTGATTACGTTGCCCATGATTGATGAGGTGTCGTGCCTCGTCCAGAGTATAGGCAAAAGTGTCGGCGTAGCTTTGCTTGAGTTTGAAGTGTGTGGTCATGAGGTGGATGTCATGATCTTTGTCGTCAAGCAGAGGTTCGTTGATGATGGGTCTGAAAAAGGCGACCTTTCCCATACTGCGAGTGAAAAGGTGCATCATGCCAAGAACAATGGCAGATTTTCCTGAGCGCGGCTCTGTGGCTGTGATATAGACACTTTTATACATGCAAGCTCCATCGCTTTTTATTATTTATATTTTTTCGGTGGGGAAGATAAACATTGCTTTTTAGGAGGTGCTTGCTGGGCAGCCTCTTTCCTATTCGATAGGGTTGATTGTTTAGCTATCCCGATGGTTTTTTTGAAGGGGGGTTTGGGGGGCTTGTACCCCAATGCCTTTCAAAAATCTTTAATATACTAAAAGGGGAAGGAATATTGTTCATCCCTTCCCCTTTTTCAGGTGCTAACTATTCAACTTCGCCTAATCCCGGCAGGGCTGCTAACATTTTGTAGCGCTTGTAGCGTGCCATGCATTGCTTTTCCAGCTCTGCCTTGAGTGCGGGAGCGTCTTCTGGAGCAACTTTGTCGAGGGCTGCGTAGCGCACTTCGCCTGCGAGGAAGGCTTGGAGTTCGCCATTTGGCTCCTTGCTTTCAAAGACAAAGGGATTTTTGCCTTCAAGTGCAAGCTCAGGATGATAGCGATAGAGAGGCCAGTAGCCTGTTGTCACTGCGAGCTTGCCTTCTTCCATGGTCTTGCCCATGCCTTTACGGATGCCTTGGTTGATGCAAGGTGCGTAGGCGATGACGAGGGAGGGGCCTTTGTAGGCTTCTGCTTCGCGGAAGGCTTTGAGTGTTTGTTGCTTGTCGGCGCCCATGGAGATGGAGGCCACGTAGACATGCCCATAGCTCATAGCCATGGCGCCCAGATCCTTCTTGCCGATGCGCTTGCCTGCGGCGGCAAATTTGGCAATGGAGCCGAGGGGTGTTGCCTTGGAGGCTTGACCGCCTGTATTTGAGTATACTTCCGTATCCATTACAAATATATTGATATCTTCGCCGGATGCCAAGACGTGGTCAAGGCCGCCGTAGCCGATGTCATAGGCCCAGCCGTCGCCGCCTAAGACCCAGACGCTCTTCTTGGTGAAGAGATCGTCTTGGTGCCATATTTCGTGCGCCAAGGGATGATGTACGCCGTGGAGTTTTTCGAGAATTTCCATACCATACTGGCGGGATGCTTCTGGTTCTTCCATATTTTCGAGCCAGTTTTTGCAGGATTCTGCAACGCCGGCGTCAAGGCCTTCTACGGCAAGCAATTCGTTGATATTGTTTGCGAGATTTTGACGGCGTTGTTGATAGGCCATTTCGATACCGAAGCCAAATTCTGCGGCATCTTCAAAGAGGGAATTGCCCCATGCAGGACCGTGTCCGTCTTTGTTTGTGGTGTATGGCGTTGTAGGTGAGGATGCGCCCCAGATGGAGGAACAGCCTGTGGCATTGGCAATGATCATGCGATCGCCAAACATTTGCGTCAGCAGCTTTACATAAGGAGTTTCGCCGCAACCTGCGCAGGCGCCAGAAAACTCGTGCAATGGCTGTTGCAATTGGGAGCCTTTGAGGGTGTCGCGTGGCATGAGGTCGTCTTTGAGTTCTACATGGCTTTCTGCAAAGGCCAAGTTGACTTTTTGCTCTGCGAGTTGGCTTTCAATAGGCTTCATGATGAGCGCTTTTTCCTTGGCAGGGCACACATCTGCGCAGGATCCACAGCCGAGGCAGTCTTCCGCATAGACTTGCATGCGGAACTTTAATCCCTTCAATTCCTTGCCCTTGGCTTCGATGACACCGAAGGTGGCAGGCGCGTCTTGCAATTCTTCATCGTCAATTAAGACAGGACGAATAGTGGCATGAGGGCACACAAAGGAACACTGACAGCACTGAATACAATTGTTCATTTGCCATTCAGGGACAGCGATAGCGACGGCGCGTTTTTCATAAGCAGCGGTGCCAAGAGGCATGCAGCCTGCGGGGTCCATAAGAGATACAGGCAATTTGTCGCCTTGTTGCGCCAAGATAGGACGCACGACGTCTGCGATGTATTGTGGGTCGCCGCCGGCACATCCGCACGAGCCATGCCCTGCGCCATGCCCAGCTCCTGAGCAGCAAGAGTCCTTCGCGGTGAGCCATGCGTCAGGATAAGCAATTTCCTTAAGCGCGTCGAGGGATTTATCCACAGCAGCTATGTTCATATTGACGATCTTGTCGCCCTTAGAGCCATAGGTCTTCTTGATAGATTCCTTAAGCAGTGCCACAGCCTTTTCAAAGTCCAGCACATTGGCAAGCTTAAAGAAAGCTGTTTGCATAATCATATTGATGCGACCGCCAAGACCCACTTCCGTAGCCACGGCGACGGCGTCCACATTGTAGAACTTCAGCTTTTTTGCGGCGATAACGCGCTTCATGGCGGCGGGCAATTGAGCTTCCATATCTTCTTGTGTCCAATTGGAATTAAGCACGAAGGTGCCGCCTTCCTTAATGCCGTCCAACACATCGTACTGATTGACATAGGCAGACTTGTGACAAGCAATATAGTCAGCTTGTGTCACAAGATAGGAGGACTTGATTGGCTCATTGCCAAAGCGCAAGTGAGATACGGTAAAGCCGCCGGATTTCTTGGAATCATAGGCAAAATAGGCTTGTGCGTACATGTCCGTATTGTCGCCGATAATCTTAATGGCTTGCTTGTTCGCGCCCACGGTGCCGTCAGCGCCAAGGCCGAAGAACTTACACTGAACAGTGCCGGCAGGGACGGTGTCAATCTCTTCCTCAACCTCAAGCGAAGTGAAGGACACATCGTCTGTGATGCCCACGGTAAAGTGGTTCTTCGGACCTGCGGAGAGCATATTGTCGAACACAGCCTTTGCCATGCCGGGCGTAAAGTCCTTGGAACCGAGGCCATAACGCCCGCCCACAATAGTGGGTGTAGGTGCAAGTGTGCCGCGCTCAAGATATGCCGTACAGACATCTTGATACAATGGCTCGCCAAGTGCGCCGGGCTCCTTTGTGCGGTCAAGAACAGTAATAGTCGTGGCACTGTTTGGAATGGCACGCAAAAGATGCTCTGTCGAGAAAGGACGGAACAAGCGCACTTTCACAAGACCTACGCGCTGTCCCAAGGTTTCGTTCAAATACCCGATAGTCTCCTCAATAACTTCACAAGAAGAACCCATAGCAATAACAACGCGATCAGCCTCTGGATGACCGACATAATCAAAGAGCTTATATTTGCGGCCTGTTATACCAGCAACTTTCTTCATATTTTCAATGACAATGCCGGGAACGGCGTCATAAAGAAGGTTTGCCGCTTCGCGGTTTTGGAAATAAATATCAGGATTTTGTGCCGTTCCGCGGATATGCGGATGCTCAGGATTCATAGCAGCGGCGCGAAACTCTCCAACACCAGCCCAGTTCACAAGCGGACGAATATCTTCATAGTCAATAACTTCGATTTTTTGTACTTCATGCGAGGTACGGAAGCCGTCAAAGAAGTGACAGAAAGGCACAGAAGAGTCAATGGAAGACAGGTGCGCAACCAGTGCCAAGTCCATACATTCTTGTACAGAAGCAGAGGCAAGGAAAGCAAAGCCCGTCTGACGACATGCCATGACATCTTGGTGGTCACCAAAAATGGAAAGGGCGTGCGCCGCAAGAGCGCGTGCAGATACGTGGAAAACGCCGGGCAACAATTCACCGGCAATTTTGTACATATTTGGCACCATAAGCAAAAGCCCTTGAGATGCCGTGAAGGTGCTTGTAAGCGCGCCCGCGGCCAATGAACCATGCACGGCACCCGCAGCACCCGCCTCTGACTGCATTTCACGCACCACAAGGGATTGACCCATGAGGTTTTTAAGGCCCGCAGCAGCCCAATCGTCTGCCAATTCCCCCATTACGGAGGAAGGGGTAATTGGGTAAATTGCCGCCGTATCTGAAAGGGCGTAGGCAATGTGTGTGGTGGCTGTGTTGCCATCCATGGTCTTCATCTTAGCCATGTTATTCTCCTTATGAATTGCATAATAGCGCTGTTATATAAAAGTTTCTTGCCGAAATTGCACCGTCACCGCAAAGAGGCCTCGCGAACTGCCCAAGAATACTCCCAAGAACACTCCCAGAACTTGCCACGTCCGCTTATAAAGAAAAACTGTTTACCTAACCAGTCCCCACTAGCATATAATTTTTTCTTTGTCATTATTTTAATGCAGGCTCATGTGACAGACTCGTAACATTTTTCATTTTTTTTATTTTTTTATTTTTTTATTTTTTTATTTTTTTTAAAATATTTTTTGGGGGGAAACTTTTTTTGGGAAAAAAAGCTTTCCCCCCACAGCTCTGCTCTCTG
>CAYJHT010000082.1:0-7739 GCA_964369615.1 uncultured Desulfovibrionaceae bacterium | reverse complement strand
TAGACATACATAACCGAAAAGGCGCATTTGACGACAGCGTCTAGTATTACAGTTGTATACTTTGGTAACGCACAGAGCGGAGTCTTTGCCAATAGACAGTGGACAAAAGTATTTTACAAGCAATCATGCGGACGTGCCATTTTTGTAAACCTGCCCTTATTGCTTTTGCGCAAAGTCCCCTCGTGCAAGCAGAGCTCTTTCAAATTCGTGTAAGGAAGCAGCCGAAAAAAGAGCAGGGCTTAGCCTTTCCAAAACTTTGGCATCTGTAATGCTCTGAATGTGCGCCTCCACATGAGGGGGAATAGCACCCCAGCGCTGAGAAACAAACTCAAGCAAAAACATGCGCATACCCTTGGCTGCACCCTTGGCTTCACCCTTGGCTTCACCCTTGGCTTCACCAACCTCCATACCTTCTATATACGACTTGTGCGCGATTTCCATGAGGCTATCTGCAAGCATATTAAATCCCTCCATCATGTCTTGTACGCTTTGTATATTCGTATCTTCTGCCTCTTCACGAGGGGCAGCTTTTTCAGAAACTGACTCCAACGTAATGCGAATCAACTCACAAAACAGCGAGTTAAGATAGCCATACTGTGGCTGTTGCAGTTCTTTAAGGATATGTCTACCAAGAAAGAGAAGCTCCTCTTTTGATGTCACTTTCTCCAAACGTAGAAGCAAAGCCGCAAGCCCCGTTTTCCCCACAGCACGTGCACCGAATGTGCTTTCATCAAGAACAAAATAACTTTGGCTTGGTTGATATTTTTCTAAAATACCAAGAGCTTTAGGGAAAAAATCCTTCAACTGCTTCGCCTTCCATACCCCCTTGCCACTGTAAATGACTATCGGCAACACTGGCGACAATGGTGTTTTATGCGCCACGTCCGTCTGCTTTGCAATATCAAGAAGCAAAAGCGCAGTATACGACAATATCCTCAAAGCCATAAGTGGGTCAACGGTGCTTTGAAATTCAAGTAACAAATAAAGATAGCACCAAACACCTTCGCCCCTCTCCCTATCTTTTGGATGCACACACACCCGCCAGACAACGTCGTTGTGACGTTCGCGTAAATCATCAGAAATGTAAGAGCCGGACACACGGTTTAATGTTGTAAAATCAAAATCAAGAGCAAAATCCTCCACAATAAAATCCCGTAATAAGGACTCGACCATACTTGGGTCGCTAAAAAATTTTTTGTAGAGCACATCGTGCATTAAAAGTGGTGATTTTTTCTCTGTCATACGCCTACGCTTTACACAGTTCACTAAAATTTGCAAGGCTTCTACGAGAGAGTTTCAGAGAAAGACACGTCATCTATTTTTTTGAGGAATAGTTTCAACACTGTCGTAAAATGCCACACATAACCGAAAAACAAATGAAATCTGACGCAGAGACAAGCGAAAAGGCGCACTTGACGACAGCACCTAATATTACAGCGGTAAATATTGAAATAGCAGTAATAAACTCTCAAAACTGCGGGTGAACATCTAAACCTAAGTGTCACTCGCAAGCTGTTTTTTCATGTTAAACAGATAGTTTTTTTGAAGGGGGCTTTGGGGGGAAACTTTTTTTCCCAAAAAAAGTTTCCCCCCAAGAAAAAACTCACACACACTTTTTCTAGACTTTTCCTTAGGCACTGTATACACTGCCCTCATCATTCTTATGGAAGTACCGCGTATGCACGCGACTTCCTTACTATAAACGCAAAGGAGTTCCCATGCCTTCCATCTCCTGCCTTCGTATGATTTTTATTCTCGTGCTTGTATGCCACTTTGCTGTACTTCTTTCGCCCTACAGTGCAAGTGCTGCACAGCAAAATGCATACATAAAAGCTGAAATCAATTATCGTCCCATCTGGAGCACCACAGAAGTGGACATAGAATTTGTACCCGATGAAGCTCTTTGTCGAGAAGCCTATGGCAGCGAATGGAAAGACAAGTGCACTGTCTGGCTTGGATCTGCCGGCAGTGTGCCCAAGGGGCTTGTTGCCAAGGACTGGCCACACGGACGCTGGACATGGCATACATCAAGAATACTGCGCTTTCAACCTTCCGGTGAAAGCGGCGGCATCCCTGATATCAGCGGTACACTCACCCCGTCCGGACACTGGCAAAGCGCAACTGCCTATACGGCGAACTTACAAAAACTCGTACTTCCACCACAGGTACGACTGGCAAATACACAAGTCACTGTCGAAACACTGCCTTTGTGCGCACGCATGGAAAAAGGCAAGATGTGGGTTGACCCGTCCGATAAGGCAGAGCACGCCGTCTCCTTTGCTATGGATTTCACCGCGCCTGTGACGGAACATCAAAGAAAAATTTTGGAGAATGTGACACCTGTACGCTCAAACCTCAAAGTCAATGATGGCTTGCAATTGAGCAAGGGCACATGGGTCTGGTTAAATGACAATACAAAGGCGGTCGTAAGTGCGCGTATCCTCGCCTTGCCACAAGATAAGACTATCATAAAGCTCGCCTTGCCACATGTGCGCCCCATATGGGAGGACGATTCAAAGTGGCATTTCCCCTTACGCGATGCCGTCCAAGAGCTTATTGTACCGGGCACACATACTCTCTTCACGCTCGAAAACGTCGCCATTGAAGAATATCAAAATAAATCCCTGCAAATGGAACAGCATCTCGTCTTTCGTTTTTCGCGCCGCGTGACGGCAGAAGCTTTGAGTGACGCACTCACCGTCTTGGAATTGCCAGAAACAAGAAATGAAGAAAATATTTTGCCAAGTGACTGGCGCCAAGGAAATGTCGCGCCTCAAGATATGCAACTCGCACGGAAGCTTACGCCGGAAATTGTCTCTATACCGGGAGAGGCTGAGGACTATATACGCTTGCGTATCAACGCAACGCCCGGTCGATATATCATGTGGAACATCGCCGCAGGCTTTGGCCCCATTGATAACAGTGGCAAAAAATCCGCTCTCCAAAAAAGTCTTGAGGGTGTCGAATATGTGCCCCAAGGCAATCCGCGCGTCGAAATGCTCCAAGCTGGCAATATACTCATGCTCAAAGAAAAGGCTCAAGTGCCTATTTTGACGGAACATATAGACACTTTACGCTGGAAAGCACGCCGCTTTAGAGACGAAAACCTCGCACTCCCCTTCATCAACACCCTCGATGAACCCTATATTTCAATAGAAATGCTCGACAGCAGCACTGTCGTTCACGGCGGCGAAATAGGCATTACACCCAAGGCGCAGACAACAGCACATCCCTACACAAGCGCCCCCACAGTCACTTCCCTCCTTGCGGATGATATATTCAAGGACGATACAGGCGCCATGACCCCCGGTGTCGTTTTCTTAGAGCTTGAAGGCCTAAAGGACGGCGAAATCGTCGCCGTCGATGAGCGCGTGCTTATGTATTCAAACCTTGGCCTCGTCGTCAAAAGCATGCCCGATGGCACCCGCAATGCCTATGTGTGCTCACTCAATGACGCACAGCCAATGAAGGGCGTGGAAGTGCAAGTGCTTGGTGCAAACGGCCTGCCCGTTGCCTCCGCATTCACAGACGCAAGTGGCATGGCTATCATCCCCTCACTGGAACACCTAAAGCGCGAAAAATTGCCCACAGCCATTGTCGCCTCCACACAAAAAACCTATGGCCTCTGGGGCAAGACTGACAAAATATGGATGTCACTTACAGACTACAGCCGCACAACAAATATGCACGCCTTTGCAGACGTCCAAGGTCAACAGCGCAGTACATCCACACTCAATGCTTTTGTCTTTGCAGAGCGCGGCATCTTCCGCCCCGGCGAAAGCCTCAACTTTGGCGCACTCTTGCGCAATAATGACTGGTCACTTTTACCGGCAAATATGCCCCTCACCGCAATTCTCTATGATGCCGCCGACAGACAAGTCTACAAACAAGCCTTTGTCGCAGGCACTGGCGTGCACTCCTTCTCATGGCAAGCGCCAGAGCACGCCATAACAGGACGCTATCGCCTCACCATCGCCACACCGGCACCGAAAGGCGAGGAAAACGGCCTCGTGCTCGGCTCCACAACTGTGCGCGTCGAAACATTCCTGCCAGATACGCTAAAACTGAAAACAAGCGTCGAAGATGTTGCCAGCGCACAAGCCGTACAAGTGCCCGACTTGGGCAAGGGCTGGCTTGTTATGCCTGAAGCCACAAATACTGCAGGCACAAGCGTCAAAACACAAATACGCGCCCAACTCGACAATCTCTATGGGCAAGCAGCACAAGGACGACGCATCGAAGCAAGCATGCGCCTTGCCCCCGCATATTTACAATTCTCAGGACTTAAGGACTACACATTCCAAGACCTCTCATCCTTCTTCACAGGCGGCATGGATACAGTCACACGCCCCCTAGGTGAAGCAATCACCAACGAAAAGGGCGAGGCAACACTCCCACTTGACCTCTCACAATGGCGCTTCGGAACCCTCCAATGCACCATCGCCACACAAGGCTTTGAACCAGACGGCGGACGCTCCGTCGCAGAAGAACGCACCATCCTCGTCTCACCACTGACCTATATGCTCGGCTACAAACACGCCGATGATATCAATAATATGGCCTTTATTGACAAGGACAGTATGGCGCATCTCGACTTTGTCACCGTAGACGCACAACTCAAAGCCACAAATCCCGGCACCCTCGTCTTTGCACTCTCACGCAGAGACAGCGTCATCTCCCTTGTGACCAATGCGCAAGGGCAATTCATGTATGAAGAAAACCCCGTAGATACAGAACTATCACAAAGCATACAACAGCCTTCCGCAGAAGGCACCCTCCACTGGGCAGTGCCCACAAACGAAGTCGGCGACTTCCTGCTGACCGTCAAAGCAGGCAAGGGCAGCGCACACGAAGGCGTCATCCTCGCACGCATCCCCTTCTCTATCGCAGGTACCGACGACGTAAGACCGGCACTTGACAAGCTCTATAACCTTCCCTCCGCTACCCTACGCATCAAAACAGATAAAACTGCCTATGAAAGCGGAGAAACTGCAAAAATACTCCTGACAGCACCCTATGACGGCGTCGCACTCATAAGCCTTGAACGCGACAGCGTCGCCGCACACAAATGGATACGCGTAAGCGCAGGACAAAGCGTCCATAATTTCCCCATTCCGCAAAACTTCGCAGGACGCGGCTACTTTAATGTCATCATGGGCAGAGCGCCCCAATCAAATGCCATATTCATGCAGCCGCAAAGTGTCGCTCTCGCCTCTGTCTCCGTCAATGCCGCACAACGACAGCTCCACTTCGATATGAAAGCACCAGAAGTAGTGCGACCAGGCGAAAAACTCCAATGGCATATCAAAAGCGTTGACGGTCAAGCAACGCAAGCCGTCCTCTTTGCCGTGGATGAAGGCATCCTCCAACTCACACGCTTCAAAACGCCAAATCCCCTGCAATACCTCCTACTCGACAGAGCACTGGAAGTCGAAACAGCACAACTCTTTGATGTCATGATGGCAGACGACGACGCGCTCATGCGCCGCTTCTCCGCCTTCGGCGGCGGCGCAGGCGACGGCGCCTTCAACGCCATGCTCAGCTCCTTCCAAAATCCCTTCAAACGCAGCCTTGAAACACCCATGGTCTGGTGGGGCGGCATCGTCAATATCGACGCAAAAGGCAGCACCATCGAAGTACCTGTGCCCGACCACTACAATGGCAAGGTGAGACTCATGGCTATAGGCAATCAAAACGCACGCGTTGGCAGTGCCCACGAAAGCGTCCTCGTGCGCGGCGACCTTGTCCTCGTGCCCCAATTGCCCACCATGGCAGCACTCGGCGACTCCTTCGACGCAGGCCTTGGCCTCAGCAATACCACAGACAAAGCCGTCACACTCACCCTCGCCGTCACACCTACAGACACAACTCAAGTCAACGACTTGACTCTCACAGGACTGCCCACCTCCGTCACACTAGAAGCAAAGCAAGAAAAACTCCTGCCCTTCAACGTGCGCATAGGCACACAAGCCGGCAATGCAGAACTGCGCTTCACCGCAAGCACACAAGACGGCTCATTCACACAAGAACGCACCGCATCCATGAGCGTGCGACCCGGACAATTGCCACGCGCCACACAAAGAACACTGCTCATCTCACAACCAGTCAACCTCTCTGTGCAACGCCAATTGCTCCCCCTACAAGATGCGCAAGATGTCATCACCTCCATAAGCCTCTCCAGCACACCCATGCCCCTCTTGCGTGCAGTGCTGGCATACCTCAAACACTATCCCTATGACTGCGTTGAACAAAGCGTCAGCCAAGCCCTCCCCCTCGCACTCATGGCAACCATGCCGCCTTTTGCCACTATGATCGTCGAACAAAGCGGCCTTATGACTGACAAAGAAGTACAAAAAACATTCAAAAAAGCGCACGACGCCCTCATCGCAGCCTATCGCGGCGGCGATGGCATGAGCGTCTGGGTCGACAGACACGAAACAACGCTCTTCCTCACCGCCTACGCCGCCGACTACATCCTCGCCCTACGCGAAGCCCAACTTCCCGTACCGCCAGGACTCTTACCACAGCTCTTCAACACTCTTGAAAATGCCGTCAACAGCCGTCCCTCGTCACTAGAAGACTTAAACGACATGGCCTATGCCATATGGGTTCTAGCGCGTGCCGGCTACGTCGTCAGCCGCCCCTTAGAATTATGCGAAGCCTACCTCGATGAGAACCCTATAAGAACTGGGATATTCCGCACCCTTATGGCTGGCGCATACGCACTCCTCCACATGCAAGACGAAGCCAAAACACACATCAACTACGCACTAGGCGACACACCGGCACAATGGGGCGCCACAAACACTTTTGACAGATTGTCCCAATACGGCCTGCACATCACAGTCCTCTCGCGTCACTTCCCCCAATACTTCCAAGAGGCTCTGCCCTTCTTGCAATCAGCCCTCATGGAACAACTCAACATCCCCTACGCAACCCTCGGAGCATCACTCGCCGCACGCGGACTCTTGGAAGTTCTCAAAGTGACACCGCAAACACTTGAAATGGCTCCTCCCTCCGTCCACTGCGGCGCCTATGCCACAGGCTTTGCTCCCGCAACAGAACCTATGGTGCAAGTCCTTTCCGGCATCTCTATCCTTAATGCGCCGGGCTGCACAAACTTCATAGTAGACATACCACCACAACAAAAACTGTTTGCAGAAGTAGAAACCTACGGCTACGACCGCACCCCACCCACCGCCGCCACAGGCCATGAAATGACGCTCTCTAAAAAATGGAGCCTCATAACCAAGGACGGAGAAACAGCACCCTTCACAGGCAGTGTCCAACAAGGCGCCATTGTCCGCGTCGACCTCGAAGTCAGACTCGATGACCGCTACAATGTGCCCATCGCCATTGTCGACCTCATCCCCGGCGGCTTTGAACTCGTCGCGCAATACGAAGGCGACACCTACAATGCCGGCGAAATCCGTCTCGACAGGCGCGAAGACAGATTCATCGCCTATCTCAAAGCAACAGACAGCACGCAAAAACTCACCTATCACATCCGCGCCATAACCAAGGGCAAGTTCACCCTGCCCGCCGCACAAGCCGAAGGCGTCCTTGAACCCGTAATACGCGCCACAACACCGGCAAGCAAAGTCGAAGTTGTCAAATAAAAAGGTTTAAAAGCACTTGGGGGGAAACTTTTTTTGGGAAAAAAAGTTTCCCCCCACAGCTCTGTTCTCTGTATCCCTAAGGCTCGTTCCTCGCCTAAGGGCTATGCCTTCGGCACCCTT